>JAAVHB010000110.1 GCA_014799955.1 Butyrivibrio sp.
ATAGTGTAAAAATAAAAATAATAAATACCTGTCAAGTGCAAGGTCTTAATGGCTACGATATTGTCACTAATTTTCTAAATAAATATCCTAAAATAGAAAAATCTATTAGCATAAACTCCACTAACGGGTATTGTAAGGATCTTGTAGGAAAGCATACTCCGAATTTACCTATTTGGGTACTATTAGAAGTAATATCATTTGGTGACTTGTGCAAATTATATCAATATTTAGTTTCTCTTGACTATTTTGGGGACCATACAAAAAGTAAGGTAAAAGACAATACAAACATTTTATTTTCAATTCACAATTTACGTAACGCTGCTGCACATAGCCAATGTATTCTAAGAGACCTTACATATAATAATAAACTGTCACCTTCTCACTTAATTACAAATTACGTTTCAAAGGTGACAGAAATATCCGATTCCAAACGACAGAATGCGCTTAAAACGCCCTTTTACTATGAATTCACTTGTATATTATACGGAATAACGAATTATATAAACAGTGAAGGTATTAGAAAACATCTTGCGGAAGAATTGTATGAAGAATTTTATACTCGAATGCCACTCAACAAGGATTATTATAAAAACTGCGCTCCGGTAAAAAATGCCTATAATTTTTTCAAAAAAATACTTGACTTTTATCTTTTTTATGATATACTGATTTCACGGTTTTAAAAAACCTATATGGTTTTTGAATGGGCTGAGGTAAATCTCGGCCCTAGTTTTTATTTTCAGTAATTAAAAGTTCTGCCGTTCAACGCGAGGTCTTTTTTATATCCAAATTAAAATCAAAATTTCACAACCGGCACAACTGTAGTATGCTGTTTTTATACACAAGTTTGGGTACAAAATGGGTACGAACATATCAAAAAAGTACCGCTAAATTGAGGTAAGTAACCGCATATTTTTACCCCGTTTTTACATAGAAAAAAAGCCTCAAACCAGCGTTACCGCGTAGCTTGCGACTTTAGTGCGCCGCCAGGGGTTCGAACCCTGGACACCCTGATTAAGAGTCAGGTGCTCTACCAACTGAGCTAGCGGCGCTTATGATTGGGAATTGCCGATGTACGGTTTCCCTATTTGAAAGTGCTTTACGGAAATACCGCTCAAACACTTTAAACAGTATATAACCTTAAAAAAAAATTGTCAACACCTTTTTTAGAATTTTTTGTCACTTTTTTAAAATTTATTCCGCCCCGTTCGGAAGCTCCACAATGATTGGCTTGTGATTAATCGCCGGAAGAATGGTATCCGTCAAATCTTTGGTGCGAAGCCTTATGCTTGAGGTGTTTATGCAGGGGTGGCAGCCCACATATTCCGGCTCCAAAACCTCTCTGTCAATGACAAGCTGCACGCGCCCGCCGGTATCGTTCATAAGCCCCATTACGCTGACGGAACCGGGCGCAAGCCCGAGAAAGTCGTCCATATATTTCTCGTTTGCAAAGGAAAGTCTTGCCACTCCGAGCTGCGCCGACAGATGCTTCGTTTTGAACCGCTTGCCTCCGGGCATCATAAGCAGATAAAAATCCGTTTCCTGACGGTTGCAGAGAAAGAGGTTTTTGCACACCGAGGCGTGCAAGGACCGGTCTATATCGCCGCACACGTCCATGGTCATGGCGGGCTCATGGTCAAGCCTCTGATATTCGACCTTAAGGCTGTCCAGCAAATCATAGGTTTTTATTTCATTTTCAAGGCGCCCGGCTTCATTCTCCGGACGCCCGTCATGTAAAATCAGCATTTTTGTATTCCTCTGTTCTTATCCTCATTTTTTCCCTGTCGGGCAAAAATGCCTGCTCATGCATTCAAAAGCTCTCTTGAGTCTCAGTACTATCTCGTTAAGCTTGCAGTTTGTGCTGGTTGCTTTATATATTTTGGAGCAAAAATCACGCTTCAAGGCGCTCACCTCCTAACGGCACGCAATAAATTTGTTAATAGGCGTTCCCATCTCCGAGAATTTTATCTCATACTCCGTCATTACGTTCCCTTCATTCATTTCGCTGTTATGCAAATCGTATGTAATTTTATCGAGCCGCCAACCGGCTTCCTTTGCTTCTTCTACGGAAAAATCGAAAAGCGCCCTGTTGTCGGTCTTGAATTCCACTGCTCCGTCCTTTTTTAAAATAACGTCGTATCTCGCAAGGAACTGCCTTGACGTAAGGCGGCGTTTCGCGTGGCGGTCCTTGGGCCACGGGTCCGAAAAGTTCAGATATATTTTGTCGATTTCTCCCGCTTCAAATATATCCTCGATATTCTCCGCCTCGGTTCTTATGAAAATAATGTTCGGAAGCCGCAGATTCTGCTGCTTTTCCAGCGCCCTCAGAAGCACGCTTGAATATTTTTCAATGCCGATATAATTTATTTCGGGGTGATTCTGCGCAAGCGTCATGATAAAGCTGCCCTTTCCCGTTCCGATTTCAAGATGAACGGGATTGGTGTTCCCGAAAAAGTCTTTCCAGCCGCCCTTGTTTGCCTGCGGCTCATTGACCGTATATTCGCTCTCAACCATCATCTCACGCGCGCCCTTAATATTTCTAAGTCTCATTATAAAACTCCTCTTTTAACGCAATACTTGTATTATAACCCTTGCAAATGTTATTTGCAAAGGATATTATATAATCAGTGACGCGCATTATGCAACAGAGGATTTTTATGAAGCTCAGAAGATTTTTTACAATACTGATAACAACCGCAATACTGTTTGGCGCTTTTCCGGCGTCGGCGCTGTGCGACGATAACGACGCGCTTAATCTTCCGGATTTTCCGGCGCTTGTGTCCCGCAACATCGTGCTGATGGACGCCGACAGCGGGGAGGTTCTGTTCGGCTCAAACGCAGACTTAAAATGCGCTCCCGCCAGCACCACGAAGCTTATGACTGCGCTGCTTACCGTAGAAAACTGCGCCCTCACGGACACTGTCGTCTTTTCCCAGAATGCCGTGGACAGCATTGAATACGGGGACGCCAACGCCTCTATTTCGCCGGGCGAGGAGCTTACCGTCGAGCAGTCGCTGTACTGCCTTATTCTGCGTTCCGCCAACGAGGTTTCCTACGGACTTGCCGAGCATACGGGCAAAACGCTTTCCGCCTTTGCCTCGATGATGAACAGCCGCGCGCAGGAGCTTGGAGCCACGGGCACGCATTTTTCAAACGCGAGCGGACTTACCGACGAATTTCATTACACAACGCCTTACGATATGGCGCTGATTGCCCGCGCCTGCTTTAATAACAAGACGCTCATGCGCATAATTTCATACTCCGACCTTTACACAATAGGACCGACCAACAAGAGCAATTTTACCCGGTATTACAGGCACCGCTATCAGATGCTGCCCGGCGGCGATTACGCCTACCGGTATTCCTGCGGCGGCAAAACCGGCTATACCGACGCGGCGGGCAACTGCCTTGTATCCTTTGCGCAAAAGGATGACCTCCGTCTTATCTGCGTTGTGATGAACTCCACGGACGAGGGCCGCTATACGGACACCATCGCGCTTTTTGACTATTATTTCAATAATTACCACAAGATTTATCTTGAGGATTACGAAACGGGAATCACCTCGGGCAGCGTCGATATTCTGGAGCTTATGAACCGGATTGATTCCACCGCCGATATTTCGATAGGCTTTAAAAGCGGTGCGTATCTTCTTGTTCCCGACAATGTGCGTATGCCCCAGCTTACCGGAATCGTTACTTATTCGGATAATCCTGCGTACTCCGGAGAGGAGGGCGGTTTCGCCTGCATAAGCTATTTTTATGATAATATAAATGTCGGCAGCGCCACGATTTTTGTCAGCACAAAGGACTCCGGCGATTCGCTTCCCGGGCAGAACGGCGTTCCGATGCTTTCCCTGAAACACCCCGAGCCCGCAGAAAGCTTCAGATATATTAATATATGGTATATTCTGGGAAGTGTTCTTGCCCTGATATTTATTGCCGGACTGATTATTCTGTTTCTGCGCCACAAAAAACGCCGCAGCAGCCGCGGAAACAAAAGGCTCCGCTTCTGATGCCGAATCGGGCACCGTCAGCGGAGCTTTTCTTTTTCTTTATAACGGCGGTTCCGCCTTTTCTGCCTTGCCGAAAGCTGGCGCTGCTTTATCTGCTGCACTCCTGCCTCGTCGGTAAGCTTAAGTATCTTTATCGCGTAAAACAAATCGTCCTGCGACTTGCGAATCTTTATTTTTCCCTTTAAATATCCGTGCTCATCACAGTAGCCCAGATTGTAATACATCTTTTGATTGGCTGAAAACCAGCGTATTTTCTTACGGACCGCTTTATTGCAGATATGGCACCTTGAGGAAATAACATTCGCGTCGTGCATCACCGAATCCCTGTCACGAAAGCCGCGCGACACATATTTGCTGTAGGTTCCATAATCAAGCGTAAACTCCTTTGACCTGCTTTTAGGAATTTCAAAGGTGTCCACCGAGGTGTACGCGCTCACCTTATCGAAATCCATATCTTCCATTATACGCGCAGTGTATGTAGCGTCGTATACCGCCGAATGAAAGGGCACGTCCTTTTTTATCTTAAGCTTGTCAACCACGGTTTCCAGAGCCTCCCTGGATTTGCCGTCGTCACAGCAAAGGCTGTACAGCTTTTGCACATCATAGTAAATAAAGGGCATCGGCGCCTTGTATTCCACATGAAAATAACGGCAGTTGCGCTGAAGCTCTGTCAAATCCATGGAGCCCCATGTGCAGAAAATATATTCCTCCGATTCGGCGCACCACTCCAGAAATTCCTTCACCGCCTGAGCAAAATCCTCTCCTCCGTCCAGATCCTCAATCGACAGCTTTATTATATCCTTCGTAATTCTGTGCAGCTCTCTGTAAACCTTCGGTGAAACAAAGCGATGAAACTCTCCCGCGTATCTGCGCTTCTCATCAAGCCTTACCGCTCCGATTTCCACAATTTCAAAAGGAAGCTCCTTATTCTCTTTATCCTTCCCGCCCGGACACTGATTCCATTCCAAATCAAGAACAATGTAATCCATAAATACCTTCAAAAATTTTTTCTATACAATATTATATCCTTACAATACGTCAACGTCAACCGGATAGATACGCCAAATTCTCAAACATATGTTCGATTTTTTCTTGACAATTCATATACATAGATATATAATAATGTTTGTAACAATAATCAATATAAGCAAGTCCGCCTCTAAAGAGGCACCGGAGGGGATAGAACATATGAAATATTATACTTTTTGCAGCAGCTGCGGTCATATACTCGGCCGCTCGGGAGAGGGGACGGCAACGGAGCTGAAATGCCCCAAGTGCGGCGCGGAAATAGAATATGCGGTAAAGGATAAAAAGGTTACCGTCACGCTTTTGCGCCCGTCGTCCAAACAGCAGGCGGAACGCCTTAAGTCTTACTCATAAAACAAAACATCAGCTCGGCCGATGAGAAGCGCTGTACACGACAGTCCGTATACGATATTAAAGGACAGAGCATCGTGAAGCCCGCCGTATCGCGCCGTTAGAATTTATCGAAGGAATTGAACCTGACAGTCCGTATATGAAGTATACGGACGAAGCATCACTAAAAAACCGGTAAATAAGCTTTTGCCACATCAGAATTCTGGTTGGCATAGCTTATTTGCCGTTTTTTTTACAAAACAAATTTTTATTGCCTGATATGCATTAAGGGCAAAAAGGATACCGACAGTCCCGCTTTCACTTATGAAAGTGAGGCGACTGCTTCAGTACTCTTTCCTTTTTGCGCTCTTTTTTCAGGCACATACAGGCGGAGTACCGGCTCCGCCCGTTTTTATCCTTTTTGCCCGATTTGCCCCTTCAGGCGGAAAGGACAAAACAATGAAAATTTCCGTTTACTGTGAGCGCAAGGATTGCGCCGCCGTTCTTGAGGTTCCCGCCACTGAGTGCGAGCGCTGGGAGGAAAGGGATTATCAAAGGAGGCTCGCCGCTGCCGACGACAAATCCTCGGTTCAGAGAAGAAGCGCCCAGCAGATTATGGACGAGGATTTCAACAAGCCCTCATTCAACAGGAATCAGACCGAAACGCGCCGCCATGTGCTGCTTTCCGCGCTGGACCCCGAGGAGCGTTATTTTTCCGGCGAAGACGACATACAAGCCGGGCTTCTTATAAAAGAAGAATACGCCGAGCTTCACCGCGCGCTCGAAAAGCTTACGCAGTCTCAACAGGAGCTTATACGCCGCGTATTCTGGGAGGAAACAAAGCAGGTTGAAATCGCAAGGGAGCAAAACGTAACCGAGTCCGCCATTGCCCGAAGAATGGAGCGAATCTACTCCGCCTTAAAAAAGCTTTTGAATCCGTAAAAATTTTTTCGGGAGGACCGTTAAGTTTTGCCTCTCCCGTGAGCTATATGTGGAGGGCAAAAAACGCCCTACCATAAATTCAAAAAGAAAGGTGGTGACTTAAATGACAAAGCTCAACGGAACACATTTTTCACTGCACAGGCAGATAGGGAAATTTCTCTATCCGTATTACAAGGGCGGGCTTGAGTTCCGGGAGGAGACGGCGCTTGCGGATTATTTTTCCAAACCTTCTCCCTATTACGATTCCCTCAGCTACTCTTTTACGGGACTTGAACCCGAAGCGGAGCTTATGGATAATATGGAGCGAATGTTCACGGATAAGGTTCCCGACAAATCGCTGTTCTTCAACGAAAGCAACAGCGCGCATCATCTGACCTATTTCCTTGTCAAAGAAACCGCAAGGCGGATGGACGGCGGCTCAAAGCTCCTCGTAATTAATTTTGACCAGCATATGGATTACGGAACTCCATTTGGCAGATTTTTCTGCGGAAGCTGGGGCTGCCGCGTCTGTGCGGCGGGCTGCGATTATATGGTTGTCGGCTCCAACCGGCGCATAACCTCCTTCAAAGCGGAGGAATCAAGCGGCAGAGCCTACGACATGACACAGCTCGCCGACTGCATTAAGGAAAGACACGGTGACTGCGCGAAAATCTATGTGACCGTGGATATGGATGTTCTGGAAAATCCTGCCACTCCCAGGCGCACAAACTGGAATCCGGGTCACATCGACTTTCCCACTCTTGAGCGGCTTATTGGCTCCCTGCCCGCCGACAGAATAACCGCGGCGGACATAACGGGCTTCCCTCCCGTCGATACCAATAAGGATAGGGAAACGCTGACAGCACTTGAACCCTATATCGCAGATATCCGTAAAACGGCGGAAATCCTCTGCAATCTTATGGGCATCGCGCCGTACCTCTAAAAATAAAAAGAAAGGTTGTGTTTAACATGGCAAAAATCAACGGAACTTATGTATCACTGCACAAAGCATGTGACGATTATCCTTATTACAAAGGAAATCTTGAATTTAATGATACCCTGTGCCTGGCTGATTATTTTGAAAAAGCCGGCTCCCTTGACAGGTCGGATACCTATCAATTCAGAGGTATTGATTTTACGAATAAGGAGGCGTCCGCATCAAAAATACCGGAAACAGAAGCACTGTTCGCCGGAAGAATACCTGATAAGGCACTGCTGTTCACCGAAAGCAACAGCGCGCATCACCTGACCTATTTTTATGTCAAGAAAGCGGCAAGGCATTTACTTAACGGTGACAAACTTCTTGTCGTCAATTTTGACCAGCATGAGGATACCGGCGGCAATGATAGCATCTTCTATTGCGGCTCATGGGGCGGAAACAGGATTTGCAATACAGTCGGCTGCGATTATCTCGTAGTCGGTAAAGATATGGGAACGGCAAAGCTGTATACCGGTGAAGGTCACGGTACAAGCTATCCTACGGATTCCTTGACAAGTATTTATGAGAAATACAACAAAATCTATGTGACCGTGGATATGGACGTCCTGACCTGCGGCAGTGATGTAACGCGCACAAACTGGGGCTCGGGAAATATGACCTTGAAGCAGCTCGGAGAGCACTTGGCAGAGCTTCCTGCCAATAAGCTGGTTGCCGCAGATATTACCGGCTTTCCGCCCGTCAACTCGGAAAAATACGAGTGCGGTCATGATCTTCTCAACTCTTACATAAACGACATTCGCGATACTTCTGTCGCTCTCTGCAACCTTATGGGCATACCGCCCTTCATTGACTGATTTTATAAAAGGAGGTTTTAATTATGCCATCAGTAATACCTTACGACCCTTCAATAGCTCTGGGCAACATTGTTGACCCGAAAAAGCTGGAGAATCTTGAAAAAATAAGTGAAGCTAACGTCCCCGTCGACACGGCGGAAAACACAATGAACGAGCTTATCGCTTTTAAGCGCAGCATCGACAACACCATACAGGAACTTGGAAGTATGCACATTAATACCGATAAGCTGTACGAGGAAAGCCAAAAAGTTGGCGAGCAGATAGAGGAAGCGGCAGTAAAATATGCCGAAACGAAGCTTGAAGCCAAAAAGAATATTCTCGAATTAAAAACGGCACCCATGGTTAGTTCAAACTGGGAAAGCCCTCTCGACTATAACCGTACAGAAATTAAAAAGATGCCGCTTTCCGCCGATTCCATGAATATGAACGTGCAGTATTTTTCACTTGACGGAAGCTCACAGAGCGCAAAAACCCAGAGTGAAAATATTCAGGCATTCATCAGCGGCGAATTTAAATTTCTGGGCCATGATTTTGCCGCGCAGGCGAGCAAGGCGGTGGCAAATCAGCTTAACAGCCAGTACTCAAAACATGATATCAGCGGTACCCTCGTAATCGCTGCAAGCTGCACGCACAAGGACGCCGCGCTTCTCGCTCCGTGCGTAATCGATGTTGACAAGGCGATAAATGTCTGGAATGCCATGTACTCCGACGATATGATTAAGCCGGACAACCCCGCCGATATCATAAAGACTGCCGATGAGGCTAATACTGCCGACGAAAAGGTAATGACTATTGTTTCCGGCGCAACCTACGGTTCCTGCTTTGTCGGTATGGTTCATATTCTCAACAGCAGCGTAACCATGTCGTCCGAGGAGATGAGCTCAATTTCCGACAAAATTCAGTCCCAGTGCAAGACCGCATCATGGTTTGCAAGTATGTCGGGCGGCTTCGGCTTGAGCAGTCAGTTTGCAAAAGATATTAAAAATCTGTTCAGCACACAGAATATCTCGTCGCATTGCACCATCACCACAAGAGGCTCAATTCCTTCAATCAAAGCCAACAGCGTCAAAATGGCGGTAAAGGAATTTGCTAATTTTGACGGCGCATCCGCAATGGAAAAGCTCGCGGCGCTCCAGACCGCTACCGCGACCGACATGAAATCCATGGACACGTCCGCGCAAAGCGCGAGAACCGGACAGCAGATGATTTCTATGGAGAACGCTAAGATACAGGGCGTACTTACGGGTCTCAAAGAAATCGACGACGGCAGCAACAAGATTCTGGATATAAATTCAATGATGGACGCGCTTGACGATTATATTGCCAAGGCTCTGGAGGGACAGCTCGGAATGCCTATAAACTATTATCTCAAGCCGATTACCAAATCGCAGCTTGCGCAGATGTGGGTAAATAAATATTTCCCCAACAAATTCCTCAAGGTATCAAGCGCCGAGGGCGAAGACGATAACAAAAAGCAGGCACAGTAAACGCTGTCAATGCAATTCATTAAAAAACTGCCGGAGGAGTAAATCCCTCCGGCTGTTTTCTATTCCGCATTTTTCCCGATTGTCTGCAAAAGACTTTTGCTTTTGTCCGTGCTGTCCTGCGTCAGCTCCCAAATCATAATGCCGCCGAGATTTTCCTTGGCATATCTTGTTTTTTTCGCAATGGTATCAATCCCGTTATAATATGCTTCCATTCCGTTATAGGAAACATGGTCCTTACCGTACGCGTCGGGCACATTTTCCAGAATCGTGCCGTAGCCCGCCCAGCTCGGCCGCGCGTAAAACGGCACGCCCAAAACAACCTTGTACGCGGGCAGACCGCGCGTATCCTTCCAGTATTTGCCGCAATTTACGGCAAAATCGTACTGCGAGTGACGCTCTCCGTCCCCGCCGTCATACGCCATAACATTTATGAAATCCACGGCGTTCAAAACAGCATTGGTATGCGCCGCCGCGTCATAATAAATATTCCCGTCCGCCGTTGCTCCGCTTAACACCGCCGCGGTCAGAAGTTTGCCCTTTGCGTGCAGTTTTTCCGACAGATACAGCATAAGCGCCTCGTACTGCTTTGCGCTCGTGCCGTCCGTGCGCGGATGCTCCCAGTCCATATCCACACCGTCAAAGCCGTATTTGTCGCACATCGCAAGTATGCTTTCCGCAAATTTCTTAACCTTGGCGTCGCTTGACGTAGCCTCCATGAACACGCCTTCCAGCGGCGTATCGTTGTAGCTCCATCCGCCGATTGAAATCAGCACCTTGGCGCCGTTTGAGTGCGCCGAATCAATCAGCGCCCTTGCTGTCGCCGGATTTTCCAAATCACGCAGTCCGCCATCCGAGGTGGGTATGGCAAACGCATAGCATACATGCGTCAGCACCCCGAAATCCACAAAATTCAGCTTGTCTGCCTGCCAGCTCGGATAATAGCCCACCACCTTAAAATCGGTCAGCTCCGTATTCTGTGGCTTGGAGCTGTCTATAGGCACATTTTCCACCGCCTCCGGCGGCTTTGCCTCACCGCTCACAATTCCCAGGTTCTCCCACACATCGCTGCTGCCCGGCGTTTCTCCCTGCGTCCACCACTTCGCTCTGTACTGCTTTCCGTCATAGCTTACAATATCGCCGCCGACATATACGGCGTTTCTGTCCCATGTTCCGCTTGACGGTGCCGGTGCCTCGGTGCTGCCGTTTCCACCGGGCGGATTTTGATTTTCCGTCGGAGCTGTCGGCGGTTTGGGTGCTTCGGTCGGTTTTTGTGTAGGCTTCGGTGCTTCGGTGCTGTGCCCGACGGTTTCCGCCGCCTCTTCGGTTTTCTCGGGAGTACTTGAGGCTTCGGTCTTACTTGAAACTTCCGTCCGGTTCTCCGTCGGCTCTATGCCATCCGTCCGTACTTCGGTCGGGTCTGCGCCTTCGGTCTGAACTCCCGTGGTGCTTTGTGATAGATTCAGGCTTCCGGACGGATTTTCGGACGGAGCCTTGTCCGCGCTGACCGCCGCGTTTTTATTGTGCATCAGGCTCACGCACAGCCATACAACCGCCATGAGCAGCACACCTATGCCGAAACCGCCTAATGCAAAATACAGCCGTTCCCTTTTTTTCATGGTTATATCCTCCCAGCGAATAACTTATCCGGTAAACAACGGGATTATTTTTTCGCCTTTGACAACATATAAGTTCCTATGTTTTTTTATTATATCAAATAATTACTTTTTGCGCAATCAGAGTATCCATACAGTGTTTATGCGGCGTGCCGCCGCTGTTGCAGTCAAAAACTTCCTCCTTGCAGGTATGGAACAGCCAGTCATGATAATATCCGAATAATTCTCCCGAATACCACGGGTGTCTTTTCGATTCATCCCTTGTGCCGTCCGCCGCACGGGTTATAAAAGGTTTTTTAACAAATACGTTCAGAGCGTTTATACCAATATCCGAGGTATGCGCTTTCAGACTGTCGCAAAATTCTTTATGCAGAGCCGGCGGAATAAAGTGAAGCACTCCGCTGCTGAATATAATGTCATATTCACTGTCGGGACGGTAATCATAAATATCCACTTTAAAAAACCTGACATCGACGTTGTTGTATGCCGCAAGCTTTTTCGCTTTTTCGAGCCCTTGTTCGGATATGTCAAACGCAGTCACCGCGTAGCCGCATTTTGCAAAGAAAACCGAGTCCTTTCCCTCGCTGCAGCCAATGTCCAGCACGCGATACGGTTTGATTGGCGGAAGAATTTTCATGATATCATAGCAAATACGGTTTGGCGTAAGTCCCCAGTAATATTCCTCCGTATTGTACCGCTTGTCGTAATCCGTTACAACACTGCTGTATCCGAGCAGCGCGTCAACTGTTGTGTTGAGTGCCGCCGCCAGCTTCGGAAGCATTTCTATATCGGGGTATGCAGTACTGTTTTCCCATTTTGATACTGCCTGAAACGAGATATGGAGGGACTTGGCAAGCTGATTCTGCGTCAGACCCAATTCCTTACGCCTTTTACTGATTACCTCTCCTGTTTTCAAATTATCCATCCCTTTCAATATTCTCCTTATCCAATGAACTAAGTACCGGCCTGTACTGTCATTATCTTATTATAATCAAATAGCCGCCGCAATAACTCGGGAAGAGAGTATGTCACGGGAATTCACCCGACGGTTGAATCATTTCCGAATGTATATAAGCGAAAGAGCCGAAAAACCGTGATTTCTCACTTGTTTCTCGGCTCTGAAGTTCAGATATCAAAATAGTTTACAGCTTACTGTTCTTCAAGTATTCTCTTTTTGTAGCTGTCAAACGCACCCTCCGGCAGTACCTCACCGTTGTTTGTGTCGATTTCGCTGTTTCGCTCTTTAAGGAGCGCCATAAGAGCGCGTCCCGCTTCTTCGGTTGTATCCGAAAGAGCACTTACTCCGTTGGAGGCAATCAGGTTAATTGTCAGACAGTGAATTTTCTTGTGAGTTTTCCCTACATTGATATAATATGTGTAGTCGCCAAAGCAGCACGCCTTCAAATCCTCAACCCGCATAACGGTTTGAGCAAGATCTGCCAAGTAAATATAGTCTCTCGTGAGCAGCCCGTCCTTGTTCGTCCCATTGGAAAGCGCTCTGTCTAATCCGGCTGTCAGCTTTAGTATGTAACAGTCCGAAGCAACCGCCTGCCGTTCAAAAGCCTCGATTTCACTCTCGGGCAGCTTACTGTGCTTTGCGGAATCCGCGATATAATCGCTGCGGTTTTTTCTGCTTCCTTTTATCATAAGGCGAAGCACCGCAAAAGTACCCAGAACAAGCAGTCCAAAAAATACACAGATAGCTATGCAGACTCCCAGCATATCATTCCGCCCGTCGGACACGAACTTAATTGTCCTGCCAATCGACCACACCAATCCCCACAGTGCCCCGGCAAAAAACAAAACAAAGAAAAAAATACCCGCGAAGCTTCTCCTCTTAACGGTTTTCATTGCGCTTTCAAATACAGAGCCGCCCGGAAAATGTTTTTGTGCATAATCCTCATTCATTTTTGAAAAAAAATCTGTCATAATTTTATCTCCGTTTACATTAATATATTAATTTGTTTTACCACCCTACTGCGAAAAAAATTATAGCATAACGGGCGGGATATATCAATTCCTTAAGAACAGCAAGAAATAAAAACGCCGAAAACCTTGTTTTTCAAAGTTTCCGGCGGAGTTTTTGGCGTCGCTAAGAGGATTCGAACCTCCGACCTACCGCTTAGGAGGCGGTCGCTCTATCCTGCTGAGCTATAGCGACATTTACAAATACAGATGCATCATTTGCACTTTTGTTATTTTATCACGCATGAAGCGATAAGTCAATCTTACAAATACAGTTGACAATTACTTTTTTACAATCCTGGTCATTCCACCCATATAAAGCTGCAATGCCTTGGGAATGTTCACGGAGCCGTCCCCGTTAAGGTTGTTCTCAAGGAAGGCGATAAGCATACGTGGCGGCGCTACGACGGTGTTGTTGAGCGTGTGCGCAAAGTATTTGCCGCTCTCGCCGTTCACACGGATTTTGAGCCTTCTTGCCTGAGCGTCCCCGAGATTGGAGCAGCTTCCGACCTCAAAATATTTCTTCTGTCTGGGCGACCACGCCTCAACGTCGATGGATTTAACCTTGAGATCCGCCAAATCGCCCGAGCAGCATTCAAGCGTGCGCACCGGAATGTCCAGACTTCTGAACAAATCCACCGTATTCTGCCAGAGCTTGTCAAACCACATTTTGCTTTCCTCCGGCTTGCACACAACAATCATTTCCTGCTTCTCAAACTGATGGATTCTGTATACGCCCCTCTCCTCGATGCCGTGAGCGCCCTTTTCCTTACGGAAACAAGGCGAATAGCTTGTGAGTGTGTAAGGCAGCTTGCTCTCGTCAAGCACCGAATCAATAAATTTACCTATCATAGAATGCTCGCTTGTCCCGATAAGGTACAAATCCTCGCCCTCGATTTTGTACATCATCGCGTCCATCTCGGCAAAGCTCATAACGCCCGTAACAACGTCGCTTCTGATCATAAAGGGCGGAACGCAGTAGGTAAAGCCCCTGTCAATCATAAAATCCCTTGCGTACGCGATGACTGCCGAATGAAGTCTGGCAATATCACCCATAAGATAATAAAAGCCGTTACCCGCAACCTTTCTCGCGCTGTCCAGATCGATTCCCTCAAAGGATTCCATAATATCCGAATGGTACGGAATCTCGTAATCCGGAACGACGGGCTCACCGTATCTGGTTACCTCGACATTCTCGCTGTCGTCCTTTCCGATGGGCACGCTGGGGTCAATGATGTTAGGTATTGTCATCATTATTTTTCTGACCTTTGCCTCAAGTTCCGGCTCCTTTGCCTCAAGCTCGGCAAGTCTTTGGGAATTGGCGGCAACAAGCTTTTTAACCTCTTCCGCCTCTTCCTTTTTGCCCTGTCCCATGAGCGCGCCAATCTGCTTGGAAAGCTTGTTGCGCTCGGCTCTGAGATTGTCCGCCTCCTGTTTTGTAGCCCTTGACTCCTCATCCAGAGCTATGACCTCGTCAACGAGGGGAAGCTTTGAATCCTGAAATTTTTTCTTAATATTTTCCTTAACTATATCAGGATTTTCCCTGACAAATTTCATATCGAGCATTTATTTTATCCTCCTGCATCAATCTATCGTATCTATAATAAAAACAGTAAGGTATTCGGTAAGGTCCTTTATTACCTCTCCCTCGCACTCCTTCCCGTCGGCGGTTCTGAGAACCTTGATAATCGGGCGGTCAGGTAAACTGTGGTTCTGCCCTATGATCAGAGCAACCTCTCCTTCGTTTGTCAGAACCGTACTTCCGTTAGGGAACCACGCAATATCATTCATGATACCCGTTGTCATTCTGTAATCAAAAAGCGCCGCGCCGTTGGTTCTGAAATACTCAACAACCTCATATACCTTGTGCCGCTCATATCCTATTCCGTTTACAAGCTCGTCAAAATGGTCGCATATTGCAACAAGCTTTACCTCGTCGGGAAGACGCTCCTCCGTCTTATGGAAAGGATAACCGCTTCCGTTGATTCTCTCATGATGCGATAAAACAATGAGCTTAGTGGTTTCCTCCATCCATTTGAAATTCTGGAGAATCTGGTAGCCTGATATGACGTGCTTACGGTAATTGAGCTTATCCGCCGCGGGCATCGTATCCATTTCGACATTCTCGTAAGGAACCGTTACCTTGGTCAGACCTATATCATGAAGCAGTGCACCCTCCGTAACACATCTTAACTGATGCTCCGAAAAGCCTTCCTTTATACCCATAATCGCTGACAGCGAGGCAACATTGAGCATATGGGAATAAAGCTCTCCGCTGTCTCTTTTGATATCGACCATACAGCTCGCAACATCCACATTGTTCACAACGTTTTTGATTATGTTGACCGCCGTTTCCTCTATTATTTTTAAATCCGAGTCCTCGCCCATCCGCAAACGTCTGTGAACAGCGTCTTTGATTTGACCTATGCTGTCTTTTTCTATGGTTTCAATCGTATATAAAATACTTTCTTTAACCACATCGTCTCTTATACATATTTCTTCTATATTATTGTCAATAAGTTTAGATATATGCTCCGAATTAAGAATTGCTCCCTCATACAAAAGCACACTGCCGCTCTCTCCCATTATAACACTGGCAAGAGTCTCACCTCCGACGGCGTCATTAACTTTTATTTTTTTCAAAATATCACCTCGCCCTATAATAATCAGTCGGTCATTATACTGTCGCTGTTAACAGCCTTTTCCAAGGCTTTCTTTTCTTCTTCCCCTAAGGTTATGTACGACTCTCCTTTTACGATTTCTTTCGCGTATGTATAGCAGCCCTCCCTGCTATGTATTGCATTTATTACATAGCCGTTATTGCTTTTATCAAGCATTGCCAGCGCAAAGCTCAGCTTACCGCCCATTTCGTTAAAGGCGTCATACTTCACAATTCCGACCTTTTTATAGACCGAAACCATTTCCTCTTCTATGCTTGTAATCCTTTTGTTATGCTTTTGAGCTGTCTGCTTAAGCTCGTCAATCTCGGAAAATCTGGTTGTCATTACGGCTTCAAGAGATTTCGTATCATCTCCGACCATGAATTTATCCATGCGTCCCCCAAGCTTCTTTATTTTACTGTGCAAAACAATAATTATAACTAAAAGTATTATCACGAATGCAGCAAGCCCCAAAACCGCATACAAGGTTTCAAACTGAAACAATCCGAAAAAATCTAACACTGTCCGTACCTCCCCTTATCTCGCGGATAACATTTCAACAATCCGCTCGAAATCATCCTTTGAATAATATTCTATTTCTATTTTACCCTTATTATTATCTTTATTCTTGATTACGACCTTTGTCCCCACAGAGGCTTTTAGTTTTTCCTCTGCGTCCCTGTATATAAAATCGTACTCGGGAAGCTTCACTGGCTTCGGAGCCTGAGGCTTATTCAACGATTTAACAAGCTTTTCCGTTTCTCTTACGCTTAGCTTTTCATCAAAAATTTTCATTGCGAGAGTAAACTGTTTATCTCCGTCCTCCACTCCCAAAAGCGCTCTTGCGTGTCCGCTGGAAATCATGGCGTCTATCACCATTTTCTGAACCCGCTCGTCAAGCTTAAGAAGTCTCATGGAATTGGTAATGGTGACACGGCTTTTGGACACCCTCTCGGCAACCTCGTCCTGCTTTAAATCATACTCCTTTATAAGACGCTGATACGCAAGTGCCTCTTCAATCGGATTCAAATCCTCTCGCTGAAGATTCTCTATAAGCGCAACCTCCATTATTTCCCTGTCACTGAAATCCTTTATGACAACGGGAACCTCCTTGATTCCCGCCATTTTTGCGGCGCGCCAGCGTCTTTCTCCCGCAACGATTTCATAATAGTCTTTCCTTTTTTTGACAATTATGGGCTGAATTATTCCGTACTGTTTTATGGATTCCGAAAGCTCCAGCAAAGCATCCTCATCAAAATTGCGTCTGGGCTGTTCTCTGTTAGGCTCTACCTCATTGATTTTGAGTACAACCTCCGCCGGTTCCTTCACTATCACTTCTTTTTCTACAATCTTTTCTACTACCTTGGGCTTGGAGGCTGTTCCTTTTTCTCCCTCGGGTATAAGATTTCCAAGACCCTTACCCAATCCTTTTTTTACTGCCATTCGTCTTCTCCTCTATGCATTACTTCGTCAGCCAGAAGTCTGTAGCTTTCCGCCCCCGCTGATTTGGAGTCGTATAAATTAATCGGCATACCGTGACTGGGTGCCTCCGCAAGCCTGACATTTCTGGGTATTATCGTTTTATAAATTGCCTGATTAAGATTATCCTTTACGTTCTCGACAACCTGAAGCGACAGATTTGTGCGGCTGTCGTACATTGTAAATACCACGCCCTCCATCTCCAAATCAGGATTCAGTCTCTCATGTACCAAATCTATCGTATGTAAAAGCTGCGACAACCCTTCAAGTGCGTAAAACTCACACTGAATCGGTACAAGAACCGTATTTGCAGTTGTCATTGCATTTACAGTCAGCATTGTCAGCGACGGCGGACAGTCAATTATAACAAAATCGTACTTTTCTGCAATTCCGCCGAGTTTATCCTTTAATATGTATTCTCTGTTATCCACACCTATAAGGTCTATTTCCGCTCCGGCAAGATTGACATTTGAAGGGAGGATGTCTAAATTATCTATTATTTCTTTAATAATGCAGCTTTCTATTCCGCATTCGCCCAAAATCAATTCATAAATTGTATTTTCCAAGATGTCCTTGTCAATTCCGAATCCGCTCGTTGTATTTCCCTGAGGGTCAATATCTACTACCAATACCCTTTGTCCTTTTTCAGCAAGACACGCCGACAAATTTATTGCAGTAGTTGTTTTTCCAACCCCGCCCTTTTGATTCGCAACTGCTATGATTCTTCCCATTTCATCCTCCGCACACTTGTATCTGTGTTAGATAATTATAGCACTTTTCCGCGGTAAATGCTACTGTATTTTGAGAAAATGTTTCATGTGAAACATTTCCGGATTTTCGGTTCCATGTATAAAAACAAAATGTTTCACATGAAACATTTTGTCCTATCCCTAAATCGATAATGTAGTTTTAAGCACTTCTATTTCCTCTATTGCGCGAAATGCATCTACCTTTATAAGCTTGGAAATAAAATCCAGCTTTGCGGTAATTTCTTCTCTTGACATTGAGCCAAAAGCCTTGACCTGTTCTTTGTACAACTCTATCAATTCTTTGATATTTACAATATCATTTTCAAGAGTTGTTTTCTTATTAACCTGCTCTGCCAATTCCTTTTCATGTGTTTTTAAAAGTTCTTTGAGTGCTGTCAGTTCCGCATTCTTAACCTCATCCGCGCTTCCCGATGCGGACATAACCGCATATGAATTATCAATCGAAGCTTCAATATCAGAAATAGATTTATTGTAATCATCAATCTGCAAACGAAGCCGCCCAATATTCTGCTCCACTGACAGCAGCTCATATTTATAGTTTTCCTGAACCTTATTCAAAAAATCACTGATTCTGTCCATACTTTTCTCCTTAACATTCTACCGAACGGGACTTTCTATTTAAGAGGCTCCTTTGACGGGGTTCCTGCCTTACGCGGGTACTTCGTCGGGGTCTGTCTGATTTTGTCAATAATCACAAATTTTCTGACAAGCTTCTCCGGCTCCAATGTACATTCCGCGACTTCTTTGATTTTTCCTCCGAGAAGCTTAATTGCGTTCCCGGCATCGTAAACCTCCTGCTCGCATGCGGCGGCTTTATAAGAAACAAAAGCTCCCCCTATTTTTACAAAAGGAATACAGTATTCCGACAGCGAGGATAACGCCGCAACCGCGCGGGACACGCACAAATCATATTTTTCTCTGTGCAGCTTGTCATGCGCAATATCCTCGGCTCTTCCATGTACTGTTTTAATCCCACGCAGAGCAAGCCGTTCAGCAACCGAATCCAAAAAATTAATCCTTTTTTGGAGAGAATCCAGTAAAAGAATCTCCGTATCGGGATAAATAATTTTTAAAACAATACCGGGAAATCCCGCCCCTGTTCCGACATCAATTATGCTTTTTACTTTTGACATATCATAAACATTATGAATTGCCGCACTGTCCGCAAAGTGCTTTACCGCAACCTCGCCGTAATCGGTAATCGCGGTAAGGTTCATAACCTTATTGGTATCGACAAGCATTTCATAAAATATGTTAAGCTGATTAATCTGAACATCTGACAGCTCAATATTTACCGACTTCATAACGGTATATAAATCGTACATATTACCTCCTTACATTTCAGCGAGGCGCTAAGTTTCTGTCAAGGAATGGAACGCCGAACGTGACTTACCGCTGTACTGCTCCAGATAAACCAGCAAAACCGTAATATCAGCGGGTGAAACTCCCGATATACGCGAAGCCTGACCGATTGACGCAGGGGCGTAGCTTTTCAGCTTTTGTCTTGCTTCAATACGAAGCCCGCTTATACTGTCGTAATTCAAATCATCCGGTATTTTTTTTGATTCCATTTTCTTGAAGCGGGCAACCTGCGAAAGTTCTCTTGTTATATATCCTTCATATTTGATATTGATATTCACCTGTTCTATAACATCCTGCGGAAGCTTGGGTCTGTCCGCATCAAGCTCCGCAATGGTTTCATAGGAAAGCTCCGGTCTTCTGATTAAATCCGCAAGGCTGGTTCCGTTGTTTAAGGGAGTGCTGTTATATTTTGCTATAACGGCATTAACCCTGTCCGTACCTCCGACAACAATTCCTTTCAGACGGTTTATCTCCGATTCAATGAGTTCTTTTTTACGCTCAACATAATCATAGCGCTCCTTGGGAAGCAAACCGATTTCATAACCGTAACCGCTGAGCCTTATGTCGGCGTTATCCTGTCTCAGCAAAAGGCGGTATTCCGCGCGGCTGGTCATCATTCTATACGGCTCCTTGTTTTCCTTGGTCACAAGGTCATCAATCAGAACACCTATATATGCTTCCGAGCGGTCAAGAATAAAAGGTTCTTTTTGTAAAATATATCTTGCGGCATTTATACCTGCTATCAAGCCCTGAGCCGCCGCCTCCTCATAGCCCGAGCTTCCGTTAAACTGCCCTCCTGCAAAAAGACCCCTGACCGCCTTGAATTCCAAAGAAGCCTTGAGCTGAACCGGATTTATGCAGTCATATTCGATTGCGTAGGCATTGCGGACTATTTTGGCATTCTCAAGCCCCGGCACGGTCTTGTACATCGCGTACTGAACGTCCTCAGGCAGTGAACTCGACATTCCGCCCAGATACCATTCGTGCGTATAATTTCCTTCGGGCTCGATAAACACCTGATGCCTTTCTTTATCCGCAAAGCGCATGACCTTATCCTCAATGGACGGACAGTATCTCGGTCCAGTACCGTGTATCACTCCGGAGTACAGGGGCGAGCGGTCAATATTTTCCCTGATAATCCTGTGGGTTTCCTCATTTGTGTAAGTCAGCCAGCAGGAAACCTGCTCCTTCTGGATTTCATCCGGATTGGTGGAAAAAGAAAACGGAACAATGGGGGTATCGCCGAACTGCTCTTCCATTCTGTCAAAATCAATCGACCTTCCGTCCACCCGGGCGGGCGTCCCTGTTTTGAACCTTACAAGCTCTATTCCGAAATTTCTCAGAGACTCCGAAAGATGATTTGCCGCCATAAGCCCGTTCGGTCCCGTATTATAGCTTACCTCGCCGTGTATGCAGCGGGCTTTCAAGTAGGTTCCGGTACAAAGAACAACCGCCTTGGCATAATATTCGGCTCCCGAAACGGTTTTAACACCTTTTATTACGCCGTCCTCAGCCATAAGCTCGGAAACCTCCGCCTGCCTTATGGTCAGGTTATCGGTATTTTCAAGAGTCCTGCGCATTTCACGGGTATACTCCTGCTTGTCCGCCTGCGCGCGGAGTGAATGCACCGCGGGACCTTTGGATTTGTTGAGCATTTTGGACTGGATAAAGGTTTTGTCGATATTTTTACCCATCTCCCCGCCCAAAGCGTCTATTTCACGGACGAGATGACCCTTTGAGGTTCCGCCGATATTGGGATTGCAGGGCATAAGCGCAATGCTTTCCACGCTCACGGTAAACATTATTGTATTCAGTCCGAGCCTTGCGCCGGCAAGCGCAGCCTCACATCCGGCATGACCCGCCCCCACAACGGCAATATCGTATTCTTCAATAAGCTTCATCTTTTCCTCCGGTTATTTTCCCATGCAGAATTTGGCAAAAATCTCATTCACCAAATCGTCCTCCACGGACTCGCCGATAATTTTACCCAGCTCGTCGTAGGCATTCATCAAATCTATAGTATAAAAATCCTCCGGCATTCCCGCTTCAATACTTTTCTCAACCTGCTCAAGACTTTCCAGAGCATTCTCAAGAGCCGCCTTGCTGCGTTCTCCGGTTATATATATTTCGTCGTTAAAATCAATTTCTCCGTTTGTGAACAGTTCCACCACATAATCGGACAGCTCCTCCAATCCGGTGTTGTCCTTAGCTGACACGGATATGACCTTTGTGTCCGTAATTTTATTAAGCATCTGAGAGGTTGTAACCTGCTCCAAATCGGATTTGTTCAGGAGAACTACGGTTCTTTTCTCCTTCACTATATCAAGTATATCATAATCATTATTGTCAAGGGAAGTGGAGGAATCAACAACATATAAAATAAGGTTCGCCTCGGCGGCAAGGCTTCTTGCCCGCTCAACTCCGATTCCCTCAATCACATCATCCGTATCCCTGATACCCGCCGTATCAATCAGATTGAGCGTTATCCCCTCAAGATTAATCTGCTCTTCTATCGTATCCCTCGTCGTTCCCGCAATATCGGTTACAATTGCTCTGTCATAGCCCGCAAGAACATTAAGTATGCTGGACTTCCCTGCGTTGGGCTTGCCGATTATCACGGTTTTTACGCCTTGTGTGAATAACTTACCGTTTTCGACGGTTTTCAACAGCTTTTCCACGTTATTAACAGAGTTATCCACAATGTTTTTCAGTTTATCCCCATAATTATCCAAAGAAATATGCTCAGGATCATCAAGCGCGGCTTCAATATAAGCGATATTCTCAAGCAGTTCAGAACGAATCAGAGCTATTTTTTCGGACAATTTTCCGTTCAGCTTCTTAAGCGAGCTGTTAAGGGCGTACTGATTTTTGGAATTGATAACGTCGATTACGGCCTCCGCCTGAGCAAGGTCGAGCCTGCCGTTTAAGAAGGCTCTTTTCGTAAATTCTCCCGGCTCCGCAGGGCGGGCTCCGCTTTTTATGAGGGCGTTCAGAATTTTTTTCATGATATAAACACCGCCGTGGCAGTCAATCTCAACAACATCCTCGCAGGTGTATGAATTCGGCGCTTTCATAACTATCACAAGCGCCTCGTCTATTATTTTGTTCTCAAAAACTATATTTCCGTAATGCACTGTATGGCTTTTTGCGTCGGCGAGCGCCGTACCGCCCTTATGGGGCACAAAAATCCTGTCCGCAATACAAATTGCCTCGGGACCGCTCATTCTTACTATTCCTATGCCCGAATTTGACATTCCCGTTGATATTGCCGCGATTGTTTCCTTCAAAATAACTGCCTCCTGCACATAAAAAGAGGCGTGAAGAAACTCACTTCACGCCCCTTAAAATCATTTCTTCATGAAAACTACTACATGTCTGAACGGCTCCTCGCCCTCGCTTCTGGTCGATACATATTTATCGTTCTGAAGCACCGAGTGAATAATCCTTCTTTCATAAGGATTCATCGGCTCCAGATAAACCGGCTTTCTGGTTCTTTTAACCTTATATGCAATGTTCTTTGCGAGAGATTCAAGGGTTGCCTTTCTTCTTTCCCTGTAATTTTCGGTATCGAGCTTGACCCTGTAATACTTATCTCTTTCCTTGTTGGCAACAAGGCTTACAAGATACTGGAGAGAATCAAGCGTCTGTCCCCTCTTTCCGATAAGGATTCCCATATCGTCGCCGATAAGATTAATCTCTATCGTTTCCTCGTCCTCATTTACCGACATTTCGATTTCAACCTTTAATTCCATTGCGTTGAATACATCATTAAGGAAATCTTTGACATTGTCTTCCATTGTAGCCTTTTTCCATACGAGTATCTTTGCAGGCTTGCTGTTAAAAATACCGAGTATTCCGGAAGAGCCTTTTTCAACAACCTCGTATTCAACCTTGTCGCTGGTTGTTCCAAGCTTAACCAAGGCGTTGGTCAACGCTTCTTCCACGGTTTTGCCCGTAACTTCAATTTTTTCCATAAGATATCCCTCTAATCATTCTTTTTATTATTCTTCTCGTTGTACATCTTAACCATGTTTGCCTTTGCCGCAAGGCTTCCTGATTTTGCGGAAGAATTATAATAATTGGTAGATTTCTTTATCTGCTCCTCACGCTCGCCCTTTCTGGCGTCCCTCTCCTCCTGCTTTCTGACCTGTTCGGCATATGCTGAAGCGGTATTTGAAATCTTTTTGGGAGGAAGTCCCTTCTTGGCGCGCTTTGCGTTGATTTTGTCAATGTTCTGCTGAACCATCTGCTCAACGTCAATTTTGTCCATCTTAGCGTTGATTATAAGCTGCTGAACAATCTGAACAACCGAGCTGGTAATCCAGTACAAACCGATACACGCGGGGAAGGTAATACAGAAAAACGCCGACATTATGGGCATTACCGTATTCATGACCTTCATTGAATTTCCCATTCCCTGCTGCTGCGCATTCATCTGGGCCTTGTTCTTGGTCTCCATAAGCTTCGCGCTGAGCCACTGCGTAACTCCGGCAAGCAAAGGAATCAAAAGCGCCCAGCTCCATCTCCAGCCGGGAGCCTGCGTAAGGCTTATGCCGAAAAATCCCGTCATATCGGAAAGCTTGTCTATGCTGGCGGAAAAATTATCCGCAACGACACTGAAATTTTCCTTAAGAGTTGCCCACTGCGCGTTTGAAAACGTATACATTCTGTCGATCAACTCATTTGCGGTATCAACATTTTCAACCTTCGACGCAAGGTTAAGGTCCACAAGCTTCTGCGCGTATCCGTCAATTCCCATAATCTTATCGGCGATACCTCTGTACATATCTCCGATATATTTAATATATCCGGGAATTTTGTATATAACACGGTACAGCGCAAACATAATCGGAAGCTGAATAAGCATCGTAAGACATCCGCCGGTAGGCGACGTGCCGTACTTTTCATAAACAGCCTTTGTTTCGGCATTCATTTTCATAACCGATTCGTTGTCTTTTTTGTCCTTATATTTAGCCTGAATCGCCTGAATCTCGGGATTCATCATATTGGACAGTTTGGAAAACTTCTGCTGCTTGATTGTAAGAGGAAGAAGTATAAGCTTTACAACAATCGTGAAAAGAATAACACAAAAACCTATAATATAGGGAAGATTGTCAAGACTGAACCAGCCCATCATCATTTTAAGAAGATGAAAAAGACCTTCCATTATCTTGCCGAGAACCCAAGCAATAGGTTTAAGAAAACCTGTTTCCTGTGTTAAAAATATCATTATATTACTCCTGACTTCCCTCCCCGCCCTCGCGAGGGGGAATTTCCTTTAATTCTCTGTAACTACGGAACCGGGTCGTAACCTCCTTTTGCAAAGGGATTACACCTTAAAATTCTCCATAATGCCATAAATCCGCCCTTGAACGCTCCGTACTTCTGAATAGCTTCAACAGCGTACTGCGAACAGGTGGGCGTATATATACAGGTAGAGTGTTTCTTCAACGGCGACAGAACTCTCTGGTAAAATCTAATCATTGCTATCATTACTTTTTTCATGGCAGCTACCTCAGAATACCGTGAAGCCTGCACAGATGCATGAATGCACCCGAAGCTTCGGCGTATTTTTTGTCCCTTAAGGCAGCCCTCGCGATAATTGCAATGTCATATCCGACCTTAAGAGCCTCGCTGTTTAACCGGACACTCTCGCGGATTATTCGCGTAAGCCGGTGTCGGACGATACTGTTCCCGACCTTTTTACTCACAGATATTCCCACTCGGTTAATATCCGTTCGGTTCTCATAAACATACATAACCAGATATTTATCGGCATAAGATTTCCCGTTTTTATATACCGTCTGAAAATCGGCATATCTTTTCAATGATTCATATCCGCCCATGTAATCAATGCCTCTCCGTTAATAAGAGATAATAAAAGGCCACATAATTTGCGGCCTATGCTGATAAAACCTTTCTGCCTTTAGCTCTTCTTGCTGCAAGAACCTTTCTTCCGCCGGCAGTACTCATTCTTTTTCTGAAACCGTGAACCTTAGCTCTCGACCTCTTCTTGGGCTGAAATGTCATCTTCATGTTTTTCACCTCCTGACTTATTTTAGTGATGTATTTACAGAACATCATTCTTATTCTATTCAAAAAGCTCCCCAAAGTCAAGCAAAACATTTAATTTACGGGCTTTTTTATTCAAAAAAATATAAATTATATCGTAATTTATCAACAATTTGTGGATAACTTGTGGATAACTTGTTTAAAAGGTGTTAAAAGCGCCTTTTTTTGCCATGTATGAACGTGTTAAGCTTATCCACAACGCTCTTAAAATATATTTTGGATTAATTTTATAAATGATTGAAAAATCTTCTCAAAAATGGTAAAATAAAATGGAGATTGCGCAATGCTTATTTGAGGTGATTTTTAATGCTGGACGAAATAATCGGTAAATGGGACGAAATTCTTAAATTAATGAAGGAAGATTTTGACATCGCGGATGTATCATTTAAAACATGGATTCTTCCTTTAAAACCATATTCAGAGGAAAACGACGTCGTAAGCATTATAGTACCCGAGGAGCAGACAGGTCTTAAATATATAGAAAAGAAATACACAACCCCGTTCAAGGTTACCATTTCAGAGGTTATGAATCATGAATTTGACATTAAATTCATATCAACCGGTGAAATCAAGAAAATTTCCAGACAGTCGCAAAATCAGATGGACAAGGTTGAAACAGATTATTCTTCGCTTGGAATAAATCCCAAGCTTACTTTTGACACCTTCGTAGTAGGCGAAAACAACAATTTTGCCCATGCCGCTTCTCTCGCAGTTGCGGAATCACCCGGAGAGGTTTACAATCCTCTCTTCATTTACGGAGGCGTAGGTCTCGGAAAGACCCACCTGATGCAGGCGATTGCCAATTTCATCATGCACAACAATCCCTCACTCAAGGTCCAGTATGTTACCTCGGAGGTTTTCACCAACGAACTTATTGAATCCATCAGAACCGAAAAAAATACAAGCAACAAAAGCTTCCGTGAAAAATACAGAAGCGTAGATGTTCTTTTGATAGATGACATACAGTTTATTATAGGAAAGGAAAGCACGCAGGACGAGTTTTTCCATACCTTCAACACACTCAGAGAGGCCAAAAAACAGATAATCATATCCTCGGACAGGCCTCCCAAGAATTTTGAAACTCTTGAGGAAAGACTTCGCTCACGCTTTGAGTGGGGCGTACTTGCGGATATTTCTCCGCCTAACTACGAAACAAGAATGGCAATTCTCCACAAAAAGGAGGAACTTGAGTCTTATAATGTGGATAACGAAATACTCGACTACATAGCTACAAATGTCAAGTCCAACATCCGCGAACTTGAAGGTTCGCTGAATAAGCTTGTCGCTTACTCAAGGCTTACTCACCGGGAAATCAACCTCAAATTTGCGGAAGAGGTTTTAAAGGATATTATTTCTCCGAACGCGCAGAGAGAGGTTACTCCCGACTTGATTATTCAGGTCGTTGCCGACCATTTCGGTATAACAACCGCCGATATATCATCTCAGAGACGCAGCAACGAAATAGCTTATCCGAGACAGATTGCTATGTATCTCTGCCGTTATATGACGGATGTTCCCTATGAAACCATAGGAAGCTATATGGGCAAGAGAGACCATTCCACCGTTAAATACGGCGTGGACAAGATATCCAAGGAGCTTAAATCAGATACAAGCCTCGCCAACACAATTGACGTAATAATGAAAAAAATCAATCCTTCCTGATAATGATGCTATTATAATAGGAAGAAACACGTTTTCCACCGCTTAATGTGGATTATTTGATTAAAGACTGTCAATATGCTGTGGAATATTTTCAAGAGACAACCGGACGTTATTTTTTATGTTGATAATTCCGCACTTATTAATAACAATTCTGATTATTATCAACAATGTTATCAAGCTGTTAAAGTCATTATTTTCCGTGCTTTTTGGCACTTATCAACTTATTAACAGCCCCTACTACTACAACTACTAAATATTTAGGAAAGGACCTTTAGGGAAAGTTTATGGAAATTCGAATTGCACAGGAAAAGTTAG
>JAAVHB010000111.1 GCA_014799955.1 Butyrivibrio sp.
TGGTGAAATCAAATATGAGTGCTGCCACAATATGTAGTGGTGGCTCTGAAAGTGGAAAATACCGTTTTCTAGTGGCTCTCAAGCGGGAAACTGGTGGCTCCCAAGGGGGATAATATTCATTGCAATGCAGGCGTTTTTGTTTTATAATCTATTTAAAGAAATTTTTAAATATCAAATAAAGTCCCGTTCGGCGCGCAGTGCCCGTCGGGAAGGACAGGAGGGATTTATGGCAATAGGAGATACTTTTAAGGCGCTGTCTGAGCCGATACGGCGCAGGATTCTGGTGATGCTACGTGACGGGCGGCTGGCTGCCGGGGACATTGCGAAGCGGCTGGAGATAACTCCGGCGGCGCTGTCCTATCACCTTTCGACGCTTAAGAAGTGTGATTTGGTAACGGAATATAAGGTTAAAAATTATGTATACTATGAGCTTAACACGTCGGTTCTTGACGAGGTCACGCTCTGGTTCAAACAGTTGGGAGGCGCGAAAAATGAAGACAGGAACAAGGATTCTGTGGCTGGTAACGATGCTGCCGATGATAATAACGGCGGCAGCGGTTCAATTTATGCCGGATAGTATGCCTGCTCATTATAATTTTGAGGGAGAAATCGACAGATGGGGTTCCAAGTACGAAAACTTAATCATGCCCGTATTTATTATTGCTATGACGGCTGCATGGCTTGCGGTAATCGCCGCAATGAATAAAAAGGCGGCGAGGGAAGACCTTGATGAAAAGCAGAGAACGGAGGCGGCCGCCAACGCGAAGGTGCTTTATTATGTGGCGGTTGCGTCCGTGCTTTTTGAAACGGCGGTGCAATGTGTTATGCTGTATACTGGTTTTAAGGCTGTAAACAGCGGCGGAGGAGGATTAAACGCCGATTTTTATAAAATAAGCGGAGTGATATTAGGGGTTTTCATTACGGTCACGGGGAATATTGTTCCCAAAGCAAAGCGCAATACGCTTGTGGGAATCAGGACCAAGTGGAGCCTTGCCGACGATGAAACATGGATGGCGAGCAACCGTTTCGGAGGCGGACTTTTAATGATCGGCGGTCTGTGCACAATAACGGAAAGCCTTATTCTGAATGGCATAATAACGGTAATTATCGCAATGGCAATTCTGCTTGCCTGCTGCGGTATGTGTGTGTTATACTCATACTTGGTATATACTGGAAGGAAGCGCGTGCGCTGATTACGAAACATAAAACGGAGGAAAACTTTGAGCGATTATATTTTTTTGTTTGACCTTGATTCCACAATAACAAAGGTGGAGATTCTTCCCGAGATTGCAAAGTATCTGCCCGATAAAAAAATGTGGGATGAGATGAGGGAGATTACGGAGCGCACAATGCGGGGCGAGCTGCCGTTTGAGGAGAGCTTCCGCAGGAGGATAGGCTTACTTTCGGACATACCGGTCAGCATGATAAGGGATATTATAGCCGATATACCGCTTAACGAAAGGCTTGCGGATTTTATCAGGGAAAATAGCGGACGCTGCTATATGGTGACGGGTAATCTTGACGTGTGGATTGAGGGGCTGCTTCCGAAGCTCGGTCTTGAAAAAAGGTGCTTTTGCTCCAGAACCACGGTGAAAAACGACAGGATAATAAGCGTTGACGAGGTAATGAACAAGGGCGAGGTCATCAAAAAAATGCAAAGACCCTTCGCGGCGATCGGAGACGGTGATAACGACGCCGAAATGATAGCCGCCGCCGATTTGGGAATCGGATTCGGCGGCGTAAGGGATATAGCGGAGTCGGTTCTTAACAATGCCACTCATGCTGCGTACTCGGAGGAAGTGTTATGTCAGTTTCTAAGACAATTGTTATAAGCTGTGCGGGAATGGGAACAAGGCTCGGCATCGGAACCACCAAGGCGTTGGTCAGCGTTGACGGAAAGCCGCTGATTATAAGACAGCTTGAGCTTTTAAAGGATTATGACGATATCCGCGTTGTCGTGGGCTATCAGATGGAAAAGGTTATAGAAACGGTACGCGCGTACAGAAACGACGTGCTGTTTGTTTTTAACCATAATTACAGGAATACCGGTACGGGCGGAAGCTTTTCGCTTGCTATGAAGCACGCGAGGGAGTTTATTGTGCCGCTTGACGGGGATTTGCTGGTGCATCCCGACGATTTGAGAATGATACTCGAAAGCGACGGGGAATGCGTATGCGGGGCGGAGCCGGGGACCGATAATCCCATGCTTATGACCACCGAGCTTTCTGGTGACGGAAAGCTTTACGCCACGGGCTTTTCAAGGGAGCGCGGCGAATACGAATGGACGGGGCTTGCGCAGGTCAGGACAAGCAGGCTTAAACCCGGACAGACGCATGTCTGCGATATGCTTGAGGGACTTTTGCCGCTGCCGATGATAAAGATACGCACCAAAGAGATAGACACGATGAACGATTACAGACGCGCGGTCGAATGGATTCACAATAATTATCAGGATTAACCGGAGGAAATATAATGCAGGCAATAATTTTGGCGGCAGGCAGGGGCAGAAGGCTTAAGGAGCGCACGGCGTACAATACGAAATGCATGGTGGAGCTTAACGGGGTTACGCTTATAGAGCGTTCGCTCCGCCTTCTTGACTGCGGTGAAATAGATAAAATAACAATCGTGTGCGGCTACTGCAAAAGCAAGCTTAAAGCGTTTGTCGCCGCCCTCGGCATCAGTACGCCGATTGTTTTTGTAGATAATCCCGATTACGAAAATACCAATAACATTTATTCTCTGGGGCTTGCGGTTCAGAGCGCGGGCGCGGAGGATTTTGTCGTTATGGAGTCCGATATTGTTTTTGAAAAAGCGGTACTCAGAAGGCTTCTTGACAGCGAATGGGACTGCACTGCGATGATTGCGAAGCCGGAGCCTTGGATGGACGGGGATATTGTGACCGTTGACGGGGAGGGCTGTATAGACGGATTCATCGGCCCGTCACAGTATAATCCGGGCGATTATCCGTCATATTATAAGACTGTCAGTATGTATAAGTTTTCCCGGAAATTCATGAGCGAGGTTTTTACCGACAGGCTCAATGAATATATGAACGAAAATAAGGAGCGTTCCGTTTACGAATCGGCTATAAGGCTTGCAAAGGGCTTTGATATTCATACAATAAGGCTGAACGGGGAACGCTGGTACGAGATTAACGATATTCAGGATATAGATATTGCGGAAACCGTTTTTGCGAGCGGAACCGAAAGGCTTAAAAAGTATCAGAGGCGCTTCGGCGGCTACTGGCGCTATCAGGGCATGAAGGATTTCTGCTACCTTGTGAATCCTTTTTTCCCGAACGACAGGCTTATAAACGAGATGTCCTCCAATTTTAACACTCTTATAAGGGAATACCCTTCAGGAATGGAGGTCAATTCCTTCCTTGCCGCCAATTACTTCGGCGTGCGCAGCGAGCAGATATGCGTAGGCAACGGAACTGCGGAGCTTATCAAGTCGCTTATGGAGAATCACTCCGGCAAAATAGGCATGGCTTATCCCACCTTTGAGGAATATCCGCACCGCAAAAAGGAAAGCGATATAATCCCTTTTTATGTGGCGGATAAGGACTTTGATTACACGGTCGATGATGTGATGGGATTTTATGAGGACAATCCCGTTCAGGCAATCATACTTGTCAATCCCGACAACCCCACGGGTCATTTTATCATGCGCGAGGATATTCTGCGCATGGAGGAGTGGGCACGCAGCAGGGACATAAAGATAATAGTTGACGAGTCCTTTGTGGATTTTGCCAAGGTAGGCGAGAATCAGACGCTTCTTGACGCGGCGCTTCTCGACAAGCATCCCAATCTCATTGTCATAAAAAGTATTTCCAAATCCTTCGGGGTTGCCGGCTTGAGGCTCGGAATTCTCGCTTCGGCGGACAGGGAGCTTGTTCGTTTTATGAAAAAGGACGTGGCAATCTGGAATATAAATTCTTTTGCCGAATATTATATGCAGATAATATCAAAATACAGAGCCGACTATGAAAAAGCAATGGAGCGATTTATGGAGGTGCGTGAGAGGTATCTTGACAAGCTTGCCGGAATCGCGGGGCTTAAGGTTTATCCCTCGCAGGCAAATTATGTCATGTGCCGTATCGAAAACAAATACACTTCGACGGAGCTTGCCGATATACTGCTCAACAGGTACAATATCCTTATAAAGGATCTTTCAACCAAGGACGGGCTTTTCGGCGGAAATTACATAAGACTTTCGGTCAAGACCGACGAAGAGAACGATGCGATGGCGGAGGCTCTTGCGGAGCTTTTCGGAACTGAGTAATGCCAAAACTCCCATTCGGCACATAAGGAAAATCCCGTTCGGCGCATAAGGAAAGTCCCGTTCGGCGCACAGCGCCTCTCGGGAATGTAAGGAGGTTATTATATGCGTATAGCGGATATGCATTGCGATACTGTAAGTAAAATATACAAGGCGCGCGGCAGAGGTGAAAATCTCGGACTGCGCGCCAATAATTTTTCCGTAGACCTTGAGGGAATGCGTAAGGCGGGGTATCTTTTACAGTTTTTTGCCTGCTTTATCGATATGGCGGAGTATGATGAGCCGTATGAAGCCCTTATGGGGATGATAGATATTTTTGACGGGGAAATACAAAAAAACGCGGATTTGATTGGCAGAGTGCTGTGCTATGACGATATCGGGCGCAATACGGAGAATAACCGTATGTCGGCTCTGCTTACGCTTGAGGAGGGCGGAGCGCTCGGCGGAAGCATAGAGAAGCTTCATAAAATATACGAGCGCGGAGTGAGACTTGTCACGCTTACATGGAATTATGAAAACGAGCTTGGCTATCCGAATTACAGAGATGAAAACGAGCCTGTCTGCGGAAGAGCGAGAACGGATTCCGGTCTTAAGGAGCGCGGAGTCGAGTTTGTAAAGGAGATGGAAAGGCTGCATATGATAGTGGACGTGTCGCACCTGGGCGACGCGGGCTTTTACGACGTTGCCGCCAATACGGCAAAGCCCTTTGCGGCGAGCCATTCAAATGCCAGGAGCGTGGCGTCCAATGTTAGAAATCTTACGGACGATATGATAAGAATACTGGCGGACAGAGGAGGTATAACCGGAATCAATTTCTGCCCGACTTTTCTGCGCGACGGTTATACGAGAGAGGAGGACTGTGTAAGCTATATAAGCGATATGGTAAGGCATGCGATTCATATAAGAAACATAGGAGGAATTGAAGTCATAGGGCTCGGAAGCGATTTGGACGGTATAGGGGGCAGGCTGGAAATTGATAAATGCTCCCGTATGCCTTTGCTCGGCGAGGCCTTGCATGACGGGGGTTTTAGTTATGACGAGGTGGATTTGATTATGTATAAAAACGTCCTTAGATTTATTCGCGACATTTTGAAATAAAATATATGCGCATAAATAACAGGTAGAAAATTGTTAAATTATTATAAAATGGCAATTTAATGGTTGCAATCATGATAAAAAAATGACATAATATATTTGCATAGATTGAGTATCAATCCGTAAGGAGGGAGAAATCATGAGAAAAAAAGCAATCAGTAAAGAACTGGTTTTAAAGGACGCCAGAAACGCACCGAGGCTTGTCGAGATTCAGCGTAAAGTAAGGGAGAAAACTATTGCCATGCTTGTGGCAAAAAGAAAGGCAAAGAAAATGACACAGAGCGACATCGCTTTAATCACCGGAATACAGAGACCCAACATAAGCCGTCTTGAAAGCGGCAATTATAATCCCACTATTGATATGCTTGTAAGAATTGCGGACAGTATGGGACTTAAGGTAAATATTACCTTTTCTGAGAAGTAGATACATATGAATAATTGAATTTTTCCCGGACAAAATAATTCAGTCGGAATATACCGATAAATTATTTTTCCGGGAGATTTATTATTATGACCAGTGTGAAGGAAAGCTCTTCAGAGAATTCTCGCCTTTTTGCAAAAATTGTAGGGCCGGAGCGCAATTTTGATATTGTCAACAAAAAAACGGAGATTGCGGGCAGGGCTGCGGAATTTTACATGATTGACGGATTCGTAAAGGACGAAATCATGGAAAAGCTTCTGGAGTCTTTTATTGCGCTTAAGCCGAAGGAGCTGCCCGACACGCCTGAGGGGTTTATGGATATAGTCCCCTATATTGAGGTCACGCCGAGGGAAACCCTTGAGGACGCGGCAAAGGATATGCTTATGGGTATGGTATGTATGTTCCTCGACGGCTTTAAGACCTGCTTTGTGATAGACTGCCGCACATACCCGTCAAGAGGCGTTTCCGAGCCGTGGAAAAACAGGGTTCTGCGCGGCTCAAGGGACGGTTTTGTGGAAACCATATCGGCGAATGTCGCGCTTATAAGGCGGAGAATACGGACACCGGATTTCTGTGTCGAGATGACGGACGCGGGAACCATGTCGCATACGGACATTGCCTTTGCGTATATACAGGGAAAGGCAGACGAAAAGCTTTTGCAAAGTCTTAAGGACAGAGTGAAGAATATAAAGGTCGAGGCGCTGACAATGAATATCGAAAGCCTTGCGGAGGTGCTGCTTCCGGGAGCCTATATCAATCCGTTCCCCAAATTTAAATACTCTGAGCGTCCCGACAGTGCGGCGGCGGCTATTTTTGACGGGAATATAGTGATACTTGTGGATAATTCGCCGGCGGTAATTATCGTTCCCACGTCGATTTTTGACGTTGCCGAGGAGGCGGACGATTATTATTTCCCGCCCGTTACCGGAACCTATATAAAGCTGTCGAGATACCTTATTTCCATAGTGTCGTTGATTATGACACCGCTGTGGCTTGTTTTTCTCAAGAATCCCGATATGGTGCCGGAGTGGCTGAGCTTTATTCTTATTGACGAGTCTGCTTCGACCTCGACGGTTCCCGTGATATTGCAGCTTTTTATACTGGAGTTCTGTATAGACGGTTTGCGGCTTGCGGCAGTCAATACGCCTACGCTTTTAAGCACTCCGTTAAGCGTAATCGCCGGTATCGTAGTCGGCGAATACGCGGTGACGTCCGGCTGGTTTGACGCGGAATGCCTGCTCTATATGGCGTTTGTCACAATCGGAACTTATACGCAGGCAAGCTATGAGGTCGGATACGCGATTAAGTTTTTCAGAATGGTTCTGCTGGTGCTTTGCTGGTTCTTCGGATGGTGGGGCTTAGGCGCCGGAATAATCCTGTTATTGCTCACGATGGCGTTCAACAGGACGATTTCAGGAAAAAGCTATATTTACCCTCTTATTCCGTTTAACGGCAAAATGCTGGCGCGGAAAATATTCCGTCTGCGTCTCGGAAAAGAAAAATAAAGTAAACGCCCCGCGGTGTCCGATTAATGCCGCGGGGCGTTTTGTAATGATTGTCTGTTTTATCTTAAGCTGTAAGCTCTTCCATTTCCTTAATCAGACTGCCGAACAGCTCAAGAGCCGTTCTGACGGGCTCGGGGCTTGCCATATCTACTCCGGCGTCCCGAAGGAGAGCGACGGGGTCCTTGGTGCATCCCGCGCTGAGGAAATTGAGATAACGTTCAACCGCGGGAGCGCCTTCTTTGAGAATCCTCGTAGAGAGGGCTATGGCGGCGCTGAAGCCGGTTGCGTACTGGTACACATAGAAATTGTAGTAGAAATGCGGTATGCGTATCCATTCAAGCTCAATTTCGTCGTCAAGCACCATATCAGGTCCGAAATACTCTTCGTTTATTTTTTTGTAAAGCGAGCAGAGCACGTCGGCTGTAAGAGGCTCGCCCTTGGCGTAAAGCTCGTTTATTTTCATTTCGTATTCCGCGAACATAGCCTGTCTGTAAAGCGTGCCCTTGAACTGCTCAAGGAAGTAATTGATAAGCGCGGCGCGCTCCTTTTTGTCGGTTGTTTTTTTAAGAAGATACTGCATTAACAGAGCTTCGTTGCAGGTGGAGGCGACTTCGGCTACGAAAAGCTTATACTCGGCGTATATCGGCTCCTGATGCTTGTTGGACATATATGAATGCATAGCGTGTCCCATCTCATGAGCAAGCGTGAATTCGCTGTCAAGGTTGTCCTTGTGGTTGAGCAGCACGAAGGGATGTGTGAAGTCGCCGCAGGAGTATGCCCCGCTGCGCTTTCCTTTGTTTTCGTATATGTCAATCCATCTGTTTTCAAAACCGGATTTGAGAACTGAGAGATATTCATCTCCGAATACGCTCATTGCGTCAAGCACATTTGACTTTGCCTCCTCAAACGTGATTTTGCGGCTTGCTTCCTCAACAAGCGGAGCGTATATGTCGTACATATGCAGCTCATCCACGCCGAGCAGCTTTTTGCGCAGAGAAACGTACTCATGCATGTAATGCATATTTTCGTGTACCGTATCAATCAGGTTATAATAAACGGCTGTATCCACATTGGAGGAGTCGAGCGACGCCTCAAGCGACGAGCCGTAATTCCTCAGCTTTGAGCTGAAAGCGAGCGCCTTAACCTGAGCTGACAGAAGCGTTGCGTAGGTGTTTTTGAACTGAGCGTAGGTTTTGTAAAGCGTCTTGAAAGCAAGCTTTCGTAACTCGCGCTGGGGCTTCTCGATGAGAGTGATGTATGAGCTCTGCGTAAGCTCGTAATCCTTGCCCTCATAGCTTACCTTGTCAAATTTAAGGTCGGCGTCAGACAGAATCGAATAAATATTGTCGGGAGTATCCATCATTTCGCCAGCCATTGCCATCATCATTTCGCCTTTTTCGTCAAGAATATGCGCCTTAAGGCGTCTGTTGTCATCAATATCGCCCTTGAAAAGCAGCAGCTCCGGCTCATCCTTGTAAAACTGCTCAAGCTCTTCATCCGAAAATTCCATAAGCCTTGGCATTACGAAGGAAACAGCGCTGTTGTAGCTTATGAAAGCCGACATGATGCGATCCTTGAAATCCTGATAAAGCGTATTGGAAGTGTCGCTGTCGTTGTTGAGCATCGCGTAATTGTACAGTTTGGTAATGAAGGGAATCATCGCGTTGGTGAATTTGTAGTATTCAAGCAGTGATGCGGCATCATTAAGTCCGTTCTGTTTAAAGCGCTCAATTTCTTCAATATTGCTTTTGAACTTGTCAAGCTCCTGTAAAAAGATTTCGTCCGAAGCGTACAAATCCTCAACCGCCCATTTGTATTCGGTTGGAACCTCGCTTCGCGTTAAAATTTTTTCAATATCCATTTTGTTTTACCTCCGATATAACCATTATATTACAATGGGAATATTTTATCAATTCTAAGAATGAATTGATTTTATTGAGGTTTACGGGATTATTTGAAAGAGCTTACTTCAAATTGACCTCAGATTAGCAAAATAGTATTGAATAAAGTCTAAGGCTTTTATCTAAGGTTTAAACTTGACACGGCATTTACACTGCCGATAGATTTGAGTAACGGTATATACTGCCTGTGTATGCTACCGTAAAACAAATGAAGCAAAAGGGGCTGATATAGGATGCAGAGTGTGATTGGAAACGGCGGATACCAAATTGGTCTGGGACGGAAAAAAATAGAATTCCTGCAAAGACGTACAACTATCTTTTTGTGAGAAAACTGGGTACGCCAGGGAAGGTTTAAGGAAAATGTGTTCGTTGGCACTAAATGCCGGAACAAAAACGGCTAGCTGACAGGTTATCAGATTACCAGACAGGGAATCCTTCAGGCGGACCATACCCATGTGTTAATCGGACATTTTTATGATGACAGGACTTCTTGTGGTAATCAGTAATACTTGTTTGTTGGCAGTTTATGTTGTATGATATAAAAAAAGAAAGGTAAATGAAAAAGAAAATCAGTATGCATGAGGAAATAATGGATATCGGATATGGTTTTCAAAAGGGTGAGAATGTAATAACGAAAGAAAGAATATTACGATTTATATAATACTTACCATCGCATATAAGAGAAAAATAAAAATATAGTTGAAAGACTTGTAAATGAATAGGAGTGATTTCATGAGTTTCAATATAAATAAGGATTTGGTAAGCTTCCTGACGGAGCGCTTTAGAATAGAACGGGAAAAGTTTGACAGGTCAGGCGTTTATGCATATACGCAGCGTTTGCTTGCTTATAACTCAAATAAGATTGAGGGAAGCACATTAACAGAAGAACAGACGGCTTCTTTATTTGATAACGGTATTCTGCCGAAGACAAATGATTATTACAGGGCAAAAGATGTTGAAGAGACGAACGGACATTTTTTGATGTTCAATAAGATGTTGGATACGTTGGATCAGCCGCTTACACAGAAACTGATAAAACAGTTTCATTATGAACTCAAATCGGGGGTATTTGAGGACCGCGCTAACGGATACGCTATAGGTGATTATAAAAAACGTCCGAATATGATCGGAATGTATCATACTGTAAGACCGGAAAATATAGAAGCAGAAATGGAACAACTGTTGGATTGGTATTCCTGTCAGACTGTAGATATACCTGTATTAGCTGAATTTCACGCGAGATATGAGAGTATACATCCGTTTCAGGACGGTAACGGCAGGACGGGCAGACTTATTATTTTCAGGGAGTGTCTTAAAAACGGCATTGTACCGATTGTGATTGAGGATGCAAACAGAAATGAATATCTGGATACATTAAAGGAATTCAGAGAAGGAGAAAGTTTAGATAAGCTTATAGAGCTTTTTAGAAAGGAACAGGAGTTTTACTTAAAAGAGTGCCGGTATTTTACAAATATTGATTGAAAGAGCAAAGAGCCGTCTTTGCTCTTTTTTATTACTCTTCCACACTACGATTCTTACATACTAATAATGAACTACAAAAAGAATAACGGAGCGCTAAAAATTATAGCTGCCAAAGAAGCGAATTCAAGAGAGATTAACGGGGCTCAGGCAGCAGGTACAGCAAAAGATATTGAAAATTTAGTAAAGGCGGCAGAGGGTATTAAGCGTTAAGGAGATACAGGAGAATGTCTATTTTATAAGTATAACAAGACGCATAAGGTCAAAATGTCAAATATAACACCTCACATCTGCCGACATACATTTTGTTCAAGTATGGCTGTCCGGAATGAGTCCTAAAATATTGCAGTACATCATGGGACATAGCGATGGAGGCATTACACTGAAGACATATTCTCATGTAAACTCTGATAATGCGAAGAATGAGCTATAATTAGTTGTGACATGGAATGTCCGTGTGTTTCCAATAAAAAATTGAAGCAGTTCAGATGTAAATCCACTGAGAATATCATATTTAATACCAGAGTTTATGGAAAAAAAATAGAAGTAAATTTATAATATAAATACTAAGTATACAGCGTTGACAAAATAAAAATTAAGAAATATAATTAATTTATCCGGAAAAATATGTCAAGCGGACATGGAGGCGAAAGAAAATGGGCATTAAAACGGGAGTGGACGTATATGATAATTTGTACTCTCAATATTTGCAGGAAGAGCTCCAAAAACAGGTATATGACGGTTTAACCGGTGAGCGGTCAGAGGTTCAAAGCTGTAAAAGCTTTCCGGAAACCGCGGTAGTTTATGAAAAGAGTGAGGCATACGATTTTCCTGCATACAGCGTGAGCTCGGTGCAGTCGTCATTATCCGATAGCGCATTGAACTCAAAAATGAAAACATATCTCAGTGATTTAGGCTTTTATAATGGGGAGAAGGGCGGCGCATATACCGAGGAGTTCAAAACGGCGCTTAAATGCTTTCAGCAGGCATACTGGGGAAGCGAGCGCTGCGATTTGAAAAACGGAATCCCATCCATGCTGCAAAGTCAGATTGAGAGCGTCGGAGCCGCATACTATACAAATCTGACCAACAGCAGACTGACGGATGCTCTTAAAAAACTCGGGTTCAGCAGTCCTTCGACCGAATTGAAGCAGAATTTTGCCCGCATACAGACGTTTTTTGAAAAAGGAATGGGCTGCACAAAATATCAGGTGGCGGGAATTATGGGAAACATAATGCAGGAAAGCACTTTTGATCCCAAGGCTGAGAGAAAATCTTCCGGGGCATTCGGAATTCTGCAGTGGAACGGCAACAGAAGGAAATTTTTGGAGGATTTTGCGTCAAAGGGCGGATATTCCTATGAAAATATGGGCGTACAGTTCGCGTACTTCAGATATGAGGTAAGCAGTACATGGAAAACGGACTGTCTGGGAGGATATGCACAAAATTCTAATTATGTGGATAGTTGGCGAAAATTTAAAAGTGATTATCAGCATGACTTTTACGGCGCGTCGGATTTTTTCTTTGATAACATTGAGCAAAGCTACGATAGTACAAAGCAGATACGAAGAAATTATTCCAGTATAATATATCAGGCAATTTGTTAGAAATGGGGGAGGAAAAATGAAAAAAGTATTAGTTGGTTTATTGATAAGCGTTATGGGCGCGGTATGTGCTGCCTGCACTAAGGGAAGTTCGGCACAAAACGTCGCGGACAGGATAACAGAAAGTGAGAATATGTCGGAGCAGCTGACCACGGGTGCTGAAACCTCCAAAGAGCAGAGTACCGAAACTGAAACACAAACCGAATCGCAGGGAGAAACCGAAACACCGTCTGAATATACTGAGAACTATGAGCTTAACACTGTGGAGTCGCTTGAGGACGACGGCAAGGATATGAGCGCGGCAGAGGCGCTCAGAAGCGCAATGAAGGGGAAACATTCGGTGCTTGAATTGACTTATAGAGAACAGTTATATTCATTGACAGAGGGCTGGGGTTGGCATGAGGCTGATGAAATTAAGGATATGCCTGATACGGGACTTGCGAGAATGAATATGCGTACATATAACAGGGGGATGGCTTTGTCAATAATGCCGATTAATGAAGCAAGATGGGAAAGCTTTGTGTGCGTTGATTTGGACCGGGACGGAACAAAGGAGGTGCTTGCACAGGGAGGTCCCGGGGGAGTGGCTCTGCACTATGCCGGAGGAGAGGTCTATATTACGGTTATTAATGACAGAAGATTTCCGTACGATGTATACGAAAACGGTGTATGCACTCAAGGAGAAGGGAGCGCATGGAGCCTTGGACATGACAGATATTATCCTGCAAAAGGCGCAATGTATATTGAAAATTTGGCGTACAGTGAAGTGGGACGCTTCGAGGACAGTCACGCGGATTTTTATAAAATAAACAATAAAGAAGTGACGAAGGAGGAATACGATTCTTATATTGAGGAGCTTATCGGCGGATTGGCACCGCTTGAATGGCATGAGTTTACCGAGGAAAATATAGACAAATACGTTGTGGACTGAAATATTTACTGTATATTAACTTTTATACCGACTGCCGGATTTATGAGTCCGGCAGTTGTTTTTGTTAATGAACTAAAATAACTCCGTGCGGGAATATTTTATCAAACATATCCTAAAACTAAATTTATAAAAGAAGCAAACAGGAGGTAAGCAGAATGGTCAGTCAGAAGGTTAAGGTAAAGAACCCCTCAGGGTTGCATTTGAGACCCGCCGGGCTTTTTACAAAAACAATGTCGCAGTTTGAGTCGGAGGTTTTTGTGTGCAAAAACGGGAATGAGATTAACGCCAAGAGCGTGCTTCACGTTCTTGCCAGCGGAATCAACTGCGGAGACGTCGTGGAGGTACGGTGCGACGGTCCGGACGAGAGGGAGGCGCTTGACAGAGCCGTTGATTTCATAGAAAATGAGATGAATGAGGAAACTGTCTGAAGCGGCGTTACAAAAAAGGAGGGCCCGACGGATATAACCGCCGGGCTTTATGAAAAAGAAAAAGAATTTCGAAAATGTCTTTAATGTTTTTGTTAAATTTAGTATAATGTTGATTTGTAGATAATCTATGTTAAAAAGATTAATATTTTGTGAACTTTTAAAGAAGAGCCGGAGCAAATTATGAACAAGATTAATTATCAGAAGAAGCTCGATGCGATTATAGAGGAGAATTCACGGGACGGAATTGTTCCGACGCTTCTGCTGCATAGCTGCTGTGCGCCTTGCAGCAGCTATGTGCTTAAGTATCTGTCGGAGTATTTTAAGATTACGCTTCTGTATTTTAATCCGAATATCAGTCCGAAAGAGGAGTACATAAAGCGTGTAAAGGAGCAGCAGAGGCTTATAAGCGAGTTTCCCGCCCGCAATCCGGTGGAGTTTCTTGAAGGGCGCTACGAGCCGTCGGAGTTCTATGAGGCTGTGAAGGGATACGAGAATGAGCCGGAGGGCGGGGAAAGATGCTTTATCTGCTATAAGCTCCGTCTTGAAGAGGCGGTGAGGTACGCCGCCGAAGGAGGGTTTGATTATTTTACTACAACTCTTTCCGTAAGCCCGCTTAAAAACGCCGATAAGATAAACGAAATAGGCGAGAGCGTGGGCGCGCGGTTCGGGGTGAGGCACCTGCCGTCTGATTTTAAGAAAAAAGAGGGATATAAGCAGTCCGTTGAGCTGTCAAAGGAATACGGTCTTTACCGTCAGAATTTCTGCGGCTGCGTATATTCAAAAGGAGGAAGCACTGATGGTTTACGAGTATCACAAGAAGGTTAAATATTATGAAACGGATATGATGGGAGTGGTGCATCATTCCAATTACATAAGATGGTTTGAAGAGGCGAGAGTCGAATTTATGCGGGAGGCGGATTTGTCCTATAAGCGTATGGAGGACGAGGGAATACAGATTCCGGTTGTTACGGTGAGCTGCAAATATAAGATTCCCGCGACATTTGACGACGATATAACTGTCAGGACCTCGCTGAAAAAATACAACGGAATTGTGATTGAACTGGCGTACGAGGTTTACAGGGATTCTGACGGTGTTCTTTTGGTTACGGGAGAAAGCTCCCACTGCTTTGTGGATAAGGACAGCTTTAAGCCGATGAGCATCAAGAATGCCAGACCGGATATGCACAATAAATTTATGATGATAACGGAGGAATAAGAATATGTGGGCATACGAAAGTGTTTTTTATCAGATTTATCCATTGGGGTTTGCGGGTGCGCCCTTTGAGAACGACGGGGTGCAGAGGCACGGAATCCTTAAGGTTATTGACTGGATTCCCCATATTAAGAAGCTTGGCTGCAACGCGATTTATTTTTCGCCCGTATTTGAATCGGATACACACGGCTATAACACAAGGGATTATAAGCTTATTGATGTGCGCCTCGGAACCAACGAGGATTTCAAAAGAGTATGCGGCGAGCTTCACTCGGCGGGAATAAAGGTCGTGCTTGACGGCGTTTTCAACCATGTGGGAAGGGGACATTTCGCGTTTCAGGATGTGCTTAAAAACCGCGAAAATTCCCGTTATCTTAGCTGGTTCAACATAAACTTAGGCGGCAACGACGCATGGAACGACGGACTCTGGTACGAGGGCTGGGAAGGCAATTACGATTTGGTAAAGCTCAATCTCCGCAATAACGAGGTAGTGGAGTATCTTTTTGACTGCGTGCGCTTCTGGATAGAATATTTCGAAATCGACGGCATACGTCTTGACGTGGCGTACTGTCTTGACGAGGAGTTTATGAGGAGGCTCAGGGGCTTTACAGACGGCATTAAGGGGGAGTTTTTCCTGCTCGGGGAAACAGTCCACGGCGATTACAACCGTCTTGTAAACGACGGAATGCTTCATTCCGCAACCAATTATGAATGCTACAAGGGGATTCACTCGGCGCTTAACAGCATGAATCTTTTTGAGATAGTGCATTCTCTTCTGCGTCAGTTCGGACCGGAGCAGTGGACGCTTTACAAGGGGAAGCATATGCTTTCTTTTGTGGACAATCATGACGTATCGAGAATCGCCAGCGTAATTGCGAATCCGAGGCATCTGCCGCTCGCGTATGCGCTTGCATTCGGAATGCCGGGAATTCCGTGCGTTTATTACGGCAGTGAATGGGGCTTCAAGGCGGACAAGAGTCAGGGCGACCCGGCGCTCCGCCCCTGCTTTGACGGCTATGAGGAAAATGAACTGACGGATTTTATCTCACGTCTTGCAAAGGTAAAAAAAGAGAGCGGAGCGCTTAATTACGGCGATTTTGCTTCGCTTGTGCTTACCAACCGTCAGTGCGTGTTTAAACGCGCGTCGGGCGGTGAAACAGTGTTTGTGGCGGTAAACGCAGACGAAAATGAGTATACGGCTTATTTTGACGCTGGAAGCGGGAAGGTGCGCGACCTTTTGACGGGAGAGGAGTACGGAATGGACGGCGGCTTTAAGATGCAGGGCTGTTCGGCTTATTTTCTTACGCCTGTTTTTAATTGACATTAACATAATCGGAAGGTGCGCGTATGGCGAAAAATAAGGACAATAAAACGAACGCGATGAGAATTCTTGACAGACAGGGGATTTCCTACGAAGCCGAATTCTACGAATGCGAAAATTTCATTGACGGAATACATACGGCGGACATGCTCGGACTTTCGCATGAGCTTGTGTACAAAACCATTGTAACAGTCGGACACAGCCGCAATTACTATGTGTTTGTCATTCCGATTGAGGCAAGCATTGATTTTAAGAAGGCGGCGCAATCGGTGGGAGAAAAGTCGGTGGAGCTTTTGCCTCTTAAGGAAATTACGGCGGTGACAGGTTATGTGCGCGGCGGCTGTACCTCGGTAGGAATGAAAAAGAAATATGTTACCAGAATAGATGTCAGCGCTCAGAAGCTCGAATATATGGTGGTAAGCGGCGGCAGACCCGGAGTGCAGCTGAGGCTTAGGCCGGAGGATTTAAGGCGCGCGGCTGAGGCTGAATTTGCGGATGTGGTGTAAAGAAGAGCGCCATTATAATCAGGTTAAATATATTTGCTTTGCGCAGGATATTGTGCATTAACGGAAAATAATGTATAATGTTGACAGTGATATTCTGTAGGACGGAAGGGAGAAGGAAGTATGCTTAAAATCGAAGAATTCTGCGATATGGATAAATTTGAGGAAATAATGCGTAACTGGGCGGCGAGTACCGGACTTGCAACGGTGGCGGTCGGAGCGGACGGAAAATACATAAGTGACTGTTACAATTTCACCGAGTTTTGTATAGACCTGACAAGGGGAAGCGCTGAGGGCTGCCGCAGATGCGAGAAGTGCGACAGAGAGGGCAAGGGCGTGTACAACTGTCATGCCGGTCTAGTGGATTTCGGTATTCCGATTACACTTGAGGACGGAACTGTCTTAGGCAGCATAATAGGAGGACAGGTTCTGCCGGAGAATCCGGATGAGGACAGGTTCAGACAGACTGCAAGAGAGCTCGGAATAAATGAAGATATTTATATAAGGGCTCTCCGTAAGGTCAATGTCAAGACGAAAGAGCAGATTGAGGCATCGGCAAATCTTCTGGGCGATGTGATAAATATGTTTGTGCGCGCAAGCTACACCGGAATGGAGAGTAACAGGCTTCTGGAGGAATTGCAGACAGGAATTCACAAAGCGGCGGAGCAGATTGTTGTTGCAAACGATAATACAAAGCTTATAAGCTCATACAGCCATAAGCAGAAAATACTTGCCCTGAATGCCAATATAGAAGCGGCGCGTTCGGGAGAAGCGGGCAAAGGCTTTTCGGTTGTCGCGACGGAGGTTGAGCGGCTTGCGCAGAATATGGACGCCACAAGCAAGGCGATAAGCGACGCTCTGGTAGTTCTGACGGAAACAATCAATAATCTCAACACCATATAGATAATAAAACAAACCCCGGAGGTAAGAAACCTGCCGGGGTTTATATAATGAAATGTTAGGTGTACTATGAAATTACTTTACTGTCACATTTCCGTTTTTGTCACAAGTCATAGTGAGCTTACCGTTTGCGGTAGCCTGTGTTATAAACAGAAGTGTTTTCTTTATGGTATAGTTACCGGTTGCGTAATTCGAGGCTCTGTCAACCGAAGCGTCGGTAAACTTCCAGTTTTTGTCGTAAATCTGAGTCGTATACAGAGCGTCGATGCAGGTTGCGCTTGAGCCGTTGTAGGTAAAAGTTGCAGTAAGAACAAACTCTGCAACCAGTTTGTTATTACTGTCATACACCGAGCTTGTAGCCGATTTGGTGGTAATTTGCGTTGCGTAAGTTGAAAGCGAGCCGTCTACAGCGCTGTCATAAACGTCAACTAAGGAATTTATAATGTAGCCTCCGTCGAAATACTCAATGTATTCTTCTCCGGCAGCAGCGGGAATATCCTCGGCAGCCCTGACATTGTAAGGTATGCTGATTGCAAGAATTGATAAAATAAGAGTTAAAAGCATTGTTTTTTTCATTGGTGAAATCCTCCTGATATATTAATAAAAATTATCCGACCTCCTCCGGATCGAAAGGTCCGGAAGTTTCTATGTAAATTGTCTGATGAATTCCGTCGCGCAAAGCATAGATTGTAAAGCCCGCAAGGATAACGATAACGGCGACAATAGCATAGAGTATTGCCTTTTTTATCCGCATACTTTTGCGGAGCGAATCAGCGTCCATTGAGAGAAGCTTACTGTCACAAACTTCTCCGGGCTCGCCTAAGTCGGCAACCAAATCGTCATATGAAAATGAATCGTGTTCTTTTTCATAGTCATTAAGCATTTTCTTTGTATAATTTAAATACAGACTGCGGTTTTTAAGCGTATTCGGAACTGATTTCCGTATGTTTTTATAATAGACTGCACATTCATTGCCCATCTTTTGTCTGACCTCCTGTTTATTATTTGCTGACTTCCGAGCTGACCTGTGACGAAGGCTCTCTGTAAACCACATTGGCTTCTTTGTCCGACACTCCGAAAATAATCAGTCCGACCAGTACAAGAGCAGCGGCAATTATAGAGCAGAAAATAATTTTTTTATTCGTCATGCTTTTGCGAAGAGAGTCCGCGCCGACTATAAGAAGCTGGCGGTCTGAAAATTCTTTGGGGCAGCCCAGGTCGGCAAGTAAATCGTCATATGAAAATGCTTCGTGCTCAGCTTCATAGGCTTCAAGCATGTCCCTGGTATGAGCCAGATACAGTTTTCGGTCCTTAAGCGTATCGGGAAGCAGGCGTTTAATATTTCTGTAATATTTTTTACATTCGCCGTTCATTATCCGTATCCTCCTTTTGTAATTCGTAAAATATGGTATAATCAGGTCCGGATTACATGACATGGTATCGTAAATAATAATCTCGTTATATCAAATATTATACCTAAATTTTTCCTGAAAAAAACATACTATAAAATCGGGAAATGAAATGAATAATCCTATATTTTCCAATATCTACCATATCCTTTAGGATTCATTTTACACACATCTCCGAAATAAAGCAATACCTTTTATAAAAATACTGTAAACGACGGCAAAGTACAAAATGCGACATCAAATGAGCGAATAAATTGTCGAAATATTTATATTTTCGCCGTCAGTTTTTGGCGAATTCCGTCAGCTTCAGGTCCTTATTCCGGTCAAGAACCATGCCCACGCTCCATTCATTGACGAAAAGAAGGAGGGGACGGTCCTTGAGGTCCTTTATTTTCTTCATATCAGAGGTACCGACAATACGGTCGAGGTTGATTTCGGAGGGATTGTCAATCCAGCGGATGTATTCGTAGGGCAGCGGTTCAAGGCGTATCTCGACGTTGTATTCGGATTCCAGACGGAATTTGAGTACGTCGAACTGAAGCACCCCGACAACGCCGACAATGATTTCCTCCATTCCGGTGTTGTATTCCTGGAAAATCTGAATCGCGCCCTCCTGCGCAATCTGATTAATCCCCTTTATAAACTGCTTGCGCTTCATTGTATCAAGCTGGCGCACCCTTGCGAAATGCTCGGGGGCAAAGGTGGGTATTCCCTCATAGGCGAATTTTTTGGAGGAAAGCTCAAGCGTATCTCCTATAGAAAAGATTCCGGGGTCAAAAACGCCGATTATATCGCCCGCATACGCCTCTTCGATTATTTTGCGTTCGGAAGCCATAAGCTGCTGCGGCTGAGAGAGTTTGACCTTGCGGCCTCCCTGTACATGGTTTACCTCCATGCCCGCCTCAAATTTGCCCGAGCAGATGCGCATAAAGGCGATACGGTCACGGTGCGCCTTGTTCATGTTAGCCTGTATTTTGAACACAAAAGCGGAAAAATCCTCCGTGAACGGGTCGATAACGCCCTCGGAAGAGCTGCGGGGCAGGGGGGAGGTTGTCATTTGAAGAAAATGCTTCAGAAAGGTTTCTACGCCGAAGTTGGTGAGTGCCGAGCCGAAAAATACCGGAGAAAGCTCTCCGGCGCGCACAGCTTCCATGTCAAATTCCGCGCTGGCGCCGTCCAGAAGCTCAATATCCTCCAGAAGCTTATCCTTAAAATGCGAGCCGATTTCCGCCTCAAGTTCAGGAGCATCTAAGGAAATATCCTTTTCGGCGACCTCCTTTTGACCGTTCATGGCGGCGGTAAAGGTGGAAATCACTTTGGTATTGCGGTCATACACGCCCTTGAACTCCTTTCCGGAGCCGATGGGCCAGTTAATCGGGCAGGTGCTTATGCCGAGCACGTTTTCAATTTCGTCGCAAAGCTCAAACGGGTCGTTTGCGTCGCGGTCCATTTTGTTTATAAAA
>JAAVHB010000112.1 GCA_014799955.1 Butyrivibrio sp.
GAATTGACGGCGTCGGCAGGAACCACCGCTATTTTGGAGGCGAAGCCGTCCGCGCAGGACAGAGGCGAATCAGCCACTCCTCCCGTTTCCAACGGCAAATCCTCCGAAAAAGTATTAAGGATTGATGTTCCGCCGCTGCAGGCGCAAAGCATTACTGCGGACAAAATAAATGCAATTATAAGGAATATTTTTTTATTCATAAATGTCATTCTCTCATTTTATTATTTCACGCCATTCCAGATCGCCGCGTTCAAGCGCTTTAATTAGCAGCTCAGCGGTGGCGAGATTTGTCGCAAGCGGTATATTGTGTACGTCGCAAAGCTTGAAAATATTTGCGACATCAGGTTCATGCTGCCGCGGCGTAAGCGGATCGCGCAGAAAAATCACCATATCTATGCCGTTTGTTTCAATCTGAAGTCCGAGTTGCTGCTCTCCTCCAAGATGTCCGGCAAGATATTTATATACCGTAAGATTCGTAACCTCCTCAATAAGACGTCCCGTGGTGCCCGTGGCATACAAATCGTGTTTGTTGAGGATTCCCCTGTAAGCAATGCAGAAATTCTGCATGAGCTTTTTTTTGGAGTCATGCGCTATTAAACCTATGTTCATCTTTTTTTTCCTCCTCCAATAAAGACTTCTTTCTGAATCTTACGTTCAGAACAAGCCCGATACCCGCATACATTGCCACAAGCGAGCTGAGCCCGTAGCTCACAAAGGGAAGCGGAATTCCCGTATTTGGCAGTATAGCGGTAACTACTCCGATGTTGATAAAGGTCTGGAAGATTACAATTGAAGCCACCCCGAAACAAATGAGTCTTCCCTGCATATCAGGCGCCCTGGCCCCCGTCACGACGCACTCTGCGGCTATCAACAGCAGAAGCAGTATAATTGCGGCGCAGCCGACGAACCCCAATTCCTCGCCCACAATGGCGAATATAAAGTCGGTCTGCGGTTCCGGTATATAATTACCGTTTTTTACGGAATTGGCGCTGTCGTTGTACAGCCCCTTTCCGGTCAGTCCTCCGGAGCCTATTGCCATTACGGCGTTCTCCTGCTGAAGCCTGCCGTCGTCGTTTTCCTCCGGATTAAGAAAGTCCATGATTCTTTTGTACTGATAAGGACGGAGCAAAAGATTGTTGCCCGACGGCGGCGGAACCACGTTTACATAAATAATCACGGCTGCCGCAACGGGTATCAGCGCTCCTAAGATAATCGCGAACTTTTTGTAGGAAAAGCCCGCAATGAAAAGCTGGATAATAAATAAAACAGTAACAAGTATCGTTGTTGACAAATCCGGCTCCTTGGCTATCAGAAGGAGCGGGACGGCTGTCAGCAGTACGGATATGAAAAAGTATTTCCATTTCTTTACCATATTAGGATTTTTACCGAGAAGCCAAGCCCAGAAAAGAATCATCATTATCTTGGCAAACTCCGACGGCTGAAAGCTTATATGCGCTATCTCTATCCATCTTGTCGCGCCTTTATGGTTATCACCCATTTTTAAAACCAAAAAAAGCAGCAAAATACAGGCAAGATATATCAGCCAGTGAAACTTGAGAATCCAGTTATAGTCTACAAGCATCAGAAAAAGCATAAGCACCACGCCTATCGCCAGCCCCATAATCTGGCGGCTCTGATAGTTTTCTCCGGGCGCGGCGCTTCCTATTACGGCAATTCCTATCGCCGTAATCGCAAACACCCATAAAATCAGTCTGAAATTGACATACTTTAATCTGAAACGGAAATTTTTAAACATAATATAACCCGGTTGTCTTATTTACTTCCTGCCGCCCTTTAAATCCTTAATGGGAATATTGGCGAAAAGAGCAGGAACGGAACCATTGTTGGTTTCCGATTCCGTCTGCGTTATCTGGATATCAAGCGCTTCCGTGTCGATAACCATATACTTGGAAATGACGTTGATAATATCGTTTTTAATCATTTCCATAACCTCAGGCGAGCAGTTGGCTCTGTCCGACACAAGCAGCAATTTGAGCCTGTCCTTGGCCACATCCCCCGAATTTTTCTTTTTAAATAAATCCAACAAGCCCATGGATGCCTCCTAATTATTTTTTTTCTTGAAAATTCTGGTCCAGAAGCTGTTCTTCCCCGAAAGATCAAGAAACGGAACATCCTCACCCATTACTCTTTTACATATATTCATATATGCTTTTCCGGCAAGTGTGTCAGAACCTACGAGCGGTTCTCCGTTGTTGGTTGAAATAACAATGTTTTCATCGTCAGGTACGGCGCCTATAAGGCTTATCGAAAGTATATCCACAACATCATCAAGCGACATCATATCGCCCTTTTTAACCATATCCATACGGATTCTGTTCACAATCAAATCCGTTTTCTTTATTTCGTTTGCCTCAAGAAGTCCTATAATTCTGTCGGCGTCACGGATTGCGGATACCTCCGGCGTCGTTACAACCAACGCTCTGTCCGCTCCGGCGATTGCGTTCTTAAAGCCCTGCTCTATTCCTGCCGGACAGTCAAGGATTATGTAGTCAAATTCCTCCCGAAGCTCGTCGGTGAGTTTTTTCATCTGCTCCGGCGATACGGAAGTCTTGTCCCTCGTCTGCGCCGAAGGCAGCAGATAGAGATTGGGATAACGCTTGTCCTTGATAAGCGCCTGCTTGATTCTGCAGTTCTCCTCCACAACGTCAACAAGATTGTATACGATCCGGTTCTCAAGCCCCATAACCACATCAAGATTACGCAGACCGATGTCGGTATCAATCAGGACAACCTTTTTGTTGAGCTTTGCAAGCCCGGTGCCCACATTGGCAGAGGTCGTAGTCTTACCGACGCCGCCTTTTCCTGATGTGACAACTATTACTTCACTCATTTTAAATCCTCCGTGTTTAAAATACTAATCTACATTATGATATTTTTTTTGACTGAAATCAATATAATTTTGCAAAAAATAATTATAATCTGATGTCAGTCAGGTTTTCCTTGTCGAGTTTTCCGATATAAATGTGTCCCTCGTCCACATAGGCTATCATCGCTTCATTGCTCATCGCCTTTCGCTGTCCGCCCTCGTCCGCGCTTCTGGCTATTATCTCTCCTATGCGTATCTGAATCGGCGCCATCTCAAGCGCAACGACAAAGGCGTCCTCGTTGCCTCCCGCTCCGGCGTAAATATTTCCCTTGAGCGAGCCGAGAATGATTACGTTGCCCTTTGCGATAACCTTGGCTCCCGGATTGACGTCACCGAGTATTATTATGCTGCTTTCGGACTCCAGCATCTGACCTGAGCGCAGGGTTCCCTTATAAAACTGACCCGTGTGCGACGAAAGCTCTTCAAGCTTCTCTTCTACCACCTTCTTGAAATATTTTTCCCGCATTTCATCCGTGTCAATCACGCACACGATGTTCAGGTCGGAATTCTGGGAAATAACGGCCAGAAGCTCTCTTTCCTCGTCCGCGGCAAGCTTTCTGCCCTCAAAGGATATAGCCATATTTGCCTTGTCAAAAAATTTGGCTGCGCTTTGAAACTTATCCGCAAGCTCGTTTTTGAGCACCTCAAACTCCGTCTTTTCATCCAAAACCACGACAATTCCGTATTTATTACCCTTGATAATAACCGAATTGCTCAAATCTTTTTACCTCCTTAACATTCCCGTGAAACCGCGTCGCGGTGAAAGGGACTTATTAATATCATTAGTTTCCGTTTACGGTAATGCCCGTATTTTCGTTGAAATATACAGAATCGGGAATTTCCGTTCCGTAATAAGCCGCAAGCGCGTAATATGTCATAATTCCCGCATGCGTTGCCGCATAGCCGTAAGGAATCATTACCGTCGATACTACTTCGGGATTGTTTTCGCTGTCAGTCGTAAACATGATATAGCACGCGTGGTCGGCTCTCGTTTTGTCCTCCTGCGCGGTTCCCGACTTGCCGTATACCGTGGCGGGCAGGCTCTTTGTCAGAGTATCCATAACGCCTTCGTTTACGACCATTTTCATTCCCTCATGAACCGTGTTCCATATTGAGTTATCAAGTTCAAGTCTGTTTGCCACACTCGGGTCTGTAATTTCTACGTCGCTTCCGTCGGAATTGCTTGTACGGCTCACTATCGTTGTGTTGTATACCGTACCGGAATTGGCAACCGTAGACACATATCTGGCGAGATTCAGCGAGGTGTACGCATTGGTTCCCTGTCCTATTGAGGACGCCACCGCGTTAAAATCCGAGGCGCGCGGAACCGTTTCGGAAATCTGTATTCCCGTTTTGGTTGAAAGCCCCAGAAGCTCGGTGTAATGTTTGATACGCTCAAGTCCGTAATTGTAATTAAGCGTTCCGTCCGGAGTTACGCACATACGGTAGCCTATCTCACAGAAGTATTCGTTGCAGGAATTAAACAGTGCGTTTACCGTATCAAGCCCGCCGTGCTCTCTCGGATAGACGTGGCATTTGATATTCGGTGTAATTCTGTCAAATATACCGTCGCAGTCTATCTCCTCGTTCGGCGCGATTACTCCTTCGGCAAGTCCGGCAATCGCCATTAGCGGTTTAAAGGTGGAGCCGGGTGCGATTTTGGTATTCGTCGCCCTGTTTACGAGCGGCGTGGATTTGTCGTTAAGCAGCTTCTGGTAATATTCGGAGTTGATGCTTCCCGAAAAATAATTTATATCGTAGCTGGGATAGCTCACAAGAGCAAGTATCTCGCCCGTATTGGGGTTTTCAAGTACACAGGAGCCGGAACAGGGGTCGAGAGCAAGCTGCGCGGGAGTAATGTCCCTGTTGTGTATTTTCTTTTTAAGAAAATCGTATACGGAGCCGCCGTTGTATATATTCGTATATTCGTCCTCGGTATATTTTACGGCACCCTGCTCCATCAGTATAAGGCATATATTCCTCTGGGTCACAAGATTGTTTTCAATGAGGTATTCGTAAATAAGCTTGTCGAAATCGTCGCTGTCTCTCATAAGGCTCATGGCTTCTTTTATGAGGCTGTCAAGAACCTCCTGTGATGTCGAGTATTCGGAGGGCAGATCCAGATTGAATATGTTAATCCACTGGCGGCTTATTGCTCCCTCAAGATATTCCCGCAGCGTAAGCTTTCCGGCATTCCAGTTTAAGTGCAGCTCGTCGGTCAGGGAAACCTTGTCGGCGTCTATTATTTTACTTTCTATCAGGCTTTTTCTGGTGAGCTTAAGATATTCCTTCATCTGCTCGTCATGCTGCCCGTAGGGGATACCTCCGTTCAGGTCCTCCTCAAGCATCTCGTATGCTCTCTGCCTGTATTCGGCAAAAACGGAGCGGGTAGCCGCTGCCGCTTCCGTATCCGAGGAGGCTATGCGGTCGGTGTCAATCAGATTGTTGTTAATCAGTGCAAAGCAGATTTCATCCGGTGTTATAACTATTTCGTCGTTTATCGGATAAGGCGACATATACGATTCAAGTGTTTCGGCAAGATTCCTTTCAAGAAGGTCGTATATTTTCATTGTCAAATCCACGTCAATGGTCAGATATACGTCCTTGCCCGCCTGCGCCTCCTTCTGGTCCGTAACCTCAAGAACGCGTCCGACACTGTCCACTAACATCGTTGTTTCACCCTTTGTTCCCGAAAGCACGTCCTCGTACGCAAGCTCTATGCCCGCCTTTCCGACCATGTCGTTCGCGTCGTAGGAAGGGTCGGTTTTCTGAAATTCCTCAAGCTGCTCCGAGCTTATTTTGCCGGTGTATCCGACAATATGCGAAATATAGGTGCCGTAATTGTATTTGCGGATGCTGTCCTCCTTTATGGATACGCCCGTCAGCACGTCGCTGTTTTCAAGAATCGAGGTCATGGTGTGCTGATTTATATTGTTCGCAACTGTGAAGGAAATATATCTTTTGTAGGAATTGGCGGCAAGATTGTATCTTATATATGCTATTTTTACGGCTTCCGCATCCTTATAGGTGACTATTTTGGAATAGTCGGTATCAATCGCCTTATTGGGATTTTTGGCTAAGGCTTCCTTATCCTCCTGCTTCTTTTTTTCCAGATCCGCGGGAGTCATTATCTGATAGCGGGACCGGAGGTAAGCCGCCGTATCGGCTGCCGTGGCGTTGCGTTCCTCATCCGGAAGCTCGGTTATCGCCGAATGACCGTACACATCGCGGAGAAAACGCAGAAGCGCGTTGCCCGAAAGTGTATAGTAATATCCGCTTGCCGGATTGTAGTCGATTCCGAAATCATAAATTATTTTATCGCCGTTTTCCTCAATTATTCCGACCATTTTGGATATTATGGCATTAAGGGCGGCGTGTCTTATCTTGTTGGTATCGTAATATCCGCAGTCCTCAATCACGACGGAATAGGCAAGCTCGCTGTAGGCAAGCAGCTTTCCGTTGCAGTCGTAAATATTGCCGCGCGTCCCCTTGGTTGTTACCGTTTTTTCCGCCTTTAGCGTATAGCTTATGGAGTAATCCTCTCCGTTTACAATCTGGAGACTGAAAACCCTGTAAACCAGCATTGAAAAAAGAGCGAGCGATATCAGCGCGAACGGAAGTATTCTCGATGTGAAAAATTTTTTAAGTATATAACCCAAGTCCTTAAAAAACTCAGTCAGTCTCTCTTTTAACATCTTTTACCTTTCTTTTTCTGGCAAGCAAATCAAGCTTTCTGTTTATATAATAAACAAGTATATAGGCAAACACCGAAACGGAAACAGTGTAAATAAGCTCAGGCATAATGACGAGCGACAGATATTTTGCGAAGTGCAGCCTGTTTCTCATCATGTACGTTATCAGGTAGTATATAAGCCCGTAGAGAAAATCGCACATCGCGACAAGGCTTATCGGAAGAAGCATCTGCTCCTTTGTATACTCCTTGCAGAACATTCCGTTGAAATAGCCCGCAAACACATACAAAAGAGGCGTGAAGCCAATCATTCCGCCGCTCATTATATCGACGAGCATTCCGCCGAAAAATCCCGTGAGCATGCCCGAGGTTCTGCCGCGCATAAATCCGACTATGCAGGCAAACATAAGTATAAGATTGGGAGCTACCCCGCCTATCATAAGCGCGCCCTTGAAAACGGTGCACTGGAGCACATACAGCAGTACAATCGAAATGAAGCTTATAATAAATCTTCTCAAAATTCCCACCTACTCTTCAACGGTGATTTTCTTGTCGAGAATTACAAGCACATCGCTGACATGCTTAAAATCGACCGCCGGTACGATATAGCCTGACTGGGTAAGATTGTTTGCGTCCACCTTTACGTCCTTGGCGTAGCCTATAAGTATTCCCTCGAGATATTTTTCGCTTATATTGGAGGTTACAATCATGTCGCCGTCCCTTATCCTTACATCCTTGTCAAGGTAATTGAGGGCTATATATCCGTTTTCCATAAGCTGCAAATCGCCGCTTACGGTGCATATGTCAAAGGAATTGATAAGCATCGCGCTTACATTGCTCGAATCGTCTATAATGGAGCGCACTATGGAATATTTGTCCGAAACCGACGCGACTATTCCCACAAGCCCGTTTCCGGCGATTACGTTCATATCGACCTCTATGCCGTCGTCCGAGCCCTTGTCGATTGTGAAGGTGCTGTACCAGTTGTCCGCGCTTTTCCCGATTACATTGGCTCCGACCTTTTTATGGTCGGCGTAGGTATTGTCAATATCGTAAAGCTCCCTGAGCTGTTCAAGCTCCACGCGGTAGAGCTGCATGTACAGATTATCCTCCTCAAGCCGCTCTATCTCCTTGCGCAGCTCCTTATTTTCCTCCTGAAGCTCTTCCACAGACACCAGCAAATCGCTTTTTTCGGTGAGCCACAGTCCGATTCCGTTTACTCCCTTCTGAAGCGGGATAATCACCGTTGAAACCACCTTCTGGAGCGGCTTCGTAAGTACGTCCGTAAAAAAAGTAAGACCTATGAAGAAGAAACATATACAGACGAGAATTGTCATCCACACTCTGGCGGAAAATATTTTTTTGAGTTTATTTCTCATAATATTATTCCCTTTAAAACCTTAATCAATTATCCTAACCTTGGGCATATAGGCAACCTCGCTGTACTTGGGATTGTCC
>JAAVHB010000113.1 GCA_014799955.1 Butyrivibrio sp.
ACGGCAGTTACGCGCTAAGCGGCGGGAAATAAAACAGACGGGAGAGGCTGATTTGTGAGCGGGAGTACGAAGCGAAGGTGTATCAGCATCGTTTTATTTGTGGTATATATCTGTGTTCTGGTATATTTTCTGTTTTTTGCGGAAAATATGGGGCGCACTAATGTGCTCAGAAATTACAGCTACAATCTGATACCTTTCAAAGAAATCCATAGGTTTATAGCCCACAGGGCGTCGCTCGGGGCAAAGGCGGTCTGGCTTAATCTGGCGGGAAATGTCGCGGCTTTCATACCGTTCGGGCTTTTTATAATACCGGTTTCCGGAAGAAAGATAGGCTTCTGGACGGCGGTGCTTCTGACGTTTGACGTATCGCTGTGCGTCGAGATTATACAGCTTGTGACAAAGGTCGGTTCGTTTGACGTGGACGATTTGCTTCTGAATACCGTCGGCGGTTTAATCGGCGCGCTGCTGTATATGCTTTTTAAGAGGATTGAAAGGACTAAATCCGATGGCAAGGCACAAATATAAATTTTCCAATAAAAAGCACAGCGTGGGCGGAGTTATATCCACATTCATGGCGTTAATCGCCATTGTGCTTTTCGGGTGCGCGGTGGTGTTTTCCTTCAGGGCGCGCGGCGAGGGTGGAATGGAGGTCGGCTCTTTTGCACTGAGTGCACTGGCGGTGGCTTTTTTCGGATGTATTATGGGAATTCTGAGCTACAGGGAGAGCGACAGATACTATACCTTTTCCTTTATAGGAGCCCTGATTAACGGAATTACGGCTATTATACTGATAATGCTTTTTGTGGCAGGAATATAATTTTTCAGGAGGATAAAAAATGGCAAAAGTAGGAATTGTGATGGGAAGCGACTCGGACCTTCCGGTTATGAGTAAGGCGGCGCAGATGCTTGAAAAATTCGGCATCGAATACGAGATTACGATAATCTCGGCGCACCGTATGCCGGATGTGTTTTTTGACTACGCCCAAAAAGCCGAGGAGAAGGGCTTTAAGGTAATCATCGCGGGAGCGGGCGGAGCGGCTCATCTTCCGGGCATGTGCGCGGCGATTTTTTCGATGCCCGTAATCGGAATCCCGATTCACACAAAATCTCTCGGAGGAGTGGATTCGCTTTATTCTATTGTTCAGATGCCCAGCGGTATTCCCGTGGCGACGGTTGCAATCGACGGCGGAGCCAACGCGGGCATTCTCGCGGCGAAAATTCTTGCCGTTTCGGATTCGGAAATTCTCGCAAAGCTTAAGGAATATAAGGAAGAATTAAAGGACGGCGTTATGAAAAAGAAGGATAAGATAGAAGCCGTCGGATACGAAAAATATATGGAGGACAAATAAATGGATTACAAGAAAGCCGGAGTTGATATTGAGGCGGGCTACAAGGCTGTCGAGCTTATGAAGGAGCACGTGGGAAAGACGATGAGACCTGAGGTTATGGGCGGTCTTGGCGGTTTTTCGGGGGCTTTTTCTCTGGAGGCAATCAAAAATATGGAACATCCGGTTCTTTTGTCCGGAACGGACGGCGTAGGAACCAAGCTTAAGCTCGCGTTTCTGATGGATAAGCATGATACCGTCGGAATCGACTGCGTGGCGATGTGCGTCAACGATGTGGCGTGCGCGGGCGGCGAACCGCTCTTTTTCCTTGATTATATTGCCTGCGGCAAAAACGAGCCCGAAAAAATCGCGTCCATAGTAAAGGGCGTTGCCGACGGCTGCGTGCAGGCGGGCTGTGCTCTTGTCGGCGGCGAAACCGCCGAGATGCCCGGTTTTTATCCGGTTGACGAATATGACCTTGCGGGCTTTGCCGTAGGTGTTGTCGATGAGAAGGATTTGATTACGGGCAAGGAGATTAAGGCTGGGGATACTCTTATCGGAATAAAATCCTCCGGCGTTCACAGCAACGGCTTTTCTCTTGTGAGAAAGGTATTCAATATGAGTGCGGAATCCCTGAATACATATTATGACGCGCTCGGTACCACGCTCGGCGCCGCTCTTTTGGCTCCAACAAAAATATATGTGAAGGCGCTTGCGGCGGTTAAGACGGCAGGAGTAAGGATTAAGGGATGCAGCCATATCACGGGCGGCGGTTTTTACGAAAATATACCGAGAATGCTTCCGGACGGAATACGCGCCAAGGTTAAAAAGGACAGCTACGAGGTTCCCGCGATTTTCAGAATGCTTGCGGTTGACGGAAGCATTGAAGAGCAGATGATGTACAACACCTTTAATATGGGTGTCGGAATGGTTCTGGCAGTTGCCCCGGAGAATGCGGACAAGGCGGTTGCGGCAATAAAAGGCGCAGGCGAGGATGCTTTTGTGCTCGGCGAGGCCGCGGCAGGAGATAAGGGAGTAACGATATGTTAAAAATAGCGGTGCTTGTGTCGGGCGGCGGAACCAACCTTCAGGCGATAATGGATTCAATAGACGACGGCAGAATCCGCAATACGGAGATTGTCGGCGTAATCAGCAACAACGCGGGCGCGTACGCGCTTGAGAGAGCGCGCGCTAAAGGGATTGATGCTTGCTGTATTTCCCCGAAGCAGTATGAGAGCCGTGAGCTTTTCAATGAGGCGCTGCTTGAGGGCGTAAATAAGTTTAATCCCGATTTGGTGGTGCTCGCGGGATTTTTGGTGGCGATTCCTCCGAAAATGGTGGCGGCGTACCCGGACAGGATAATCAATATTCACCCCTCGCTTATCCCGTCCTTTTGCGGAAAAGGCTTTTACGGGCTTAAGGTGCATGAGGCGGCGTTGGCAAGAGGCGTTAAGGTAACGGGCGCGACGGTGCATTATGTGGACGAGGGCACGGATACAGGACGGATAATATTTCAGAAGCCGGTGGAGGTTCTTGACGGCGACACACCCGAAATTCTTCAGCGCCGGGTTATGGAGCAGGCAGAGTGGATTATTCTGCCGAAGGCGATAGATATGATTGCAAACAGTCAGGAGGAAAGAATATGAAAATACTTATAGTCGGCAGCGGAGGACGCGAGCACGCGATTGCGTACGCCTGCTCAAAAAGCCCCAGAGTTGACAAAATATACTGCGCACCCGGAAACGCGGGCATTGCCGAGCTTGCCGAGTGCGTTCCCATCGGCGCGATGGAATTTGACAAACTTGTCGGTTTTGCGAAGGAAAATAAAATCGACCTTACCGTAATCGGAATGGACGACCCGCTTGTAGGCGGAGTGGTGGATGCTTTTGAAGCCGAGGGACTTCGTGTTTTCGGTCCCCGCAAAAACGCGGCGATTCTTGAAGGCTCCAAGGCTTTTTCCAAGGATTTGATGCGCAAATACAATATTCCGACGGCGGCGTACGAAACCTTCGATTCCTCCGAGGCGGCGCTTGAGTACCTTGAAAGGGCGGATTATCCCATTGTACTTAAGGCGGACGGACTGGCTCTCGGCAAGGGTGTTTTAATCTGCGATACCAAGGAACAGGCAAAGGAGGGCGTAAAAACCCTTATGCTTGACAAGCAGTTCGGAGACGCAGGAAACACCATTGTTATTGAAGAATTTATGACCGGGCGCGAGGTGTCAGTGCTTTCCTTTGTTGACGGCGATACGATTAAAATAATGTCCTCGGCGCAGGATCATAAGCGCGCTATGGACGGGGACAAGGGACTTAATACCGGAGGAATGGGAAATTTTTCTCCGAGTCCGTATTATACGCCGGAGGTTGATGAGTTCTGCCGCAAATATATATATCAGGCGACAGTGGACGCAATGAAGGCGGAGGGAAGACCGTTTAAGGGCGTGATTTTCTTCGGGCTGATGCTGACGGAGAAGGGACCCAGAGTGCTTGAGTACAATGCGCGCTTCGGCGACCCGGAGGCTCAGGTGGTGCTTCCGAGGCTTGAAAACGACATTATAGACGTTTTTGAGGCGTGCATCGACGGAAATCTTGACAAGGTGGATTTACGGTTTGAGGATAATTTCTGCGTGTGCGTAGTGCTGGCATCGGAGGGGTATCCGGTTGCCTACGAAAAGGGCAAGCCGATAACGGGGCTTGAGAATTTCAAGGGCAGGGAGGACTATTTCTGCTTCCACGCAGGAACAAAGCAAAGCGGCGGAGCAATCGTCACAAACGGAGGCCGTGTGCTCGGCGTAACCGCAAAGGGCTCCAGCCTTTCGGAGGCAAGGGCGAAGGCTTACGAGGCGACGGAATGGGTTGATTTTGAGAATAAGTACATGAGGCATGACATAGGCGGGAACGGAGAAAATCCCTTAGCGTAGGTCTGGCTCCTGCGGCAATATGGCGGCTCATGTTTTTTCGCGGGCGCAGATATGCGCCCGCGCGGCATTTGGCAAACCCTATGTAATATATGGAATTTGGCCGTAAAGGTTGAAATTTAGTTACACATTAACTATAATAAGGGAAACAACATACTAAAAACCTTTAGGGGAAACGATACATATGCTTAATTTTTTTTATAAAAATAAAATAAAAAAATCGGCGGTCTGGCTGATGTCGGTATTTGTAATTGCGGCAACGCTGCTGGGTTATAACTGGCAGACGCAGACTCAGGCGGCGGCAAGCTTTGAGAAGGTGCTTGAGCAGTTTCCCGAATCCTACAGGGAACAGCTTACTGTGCTTCACGAGGCACATCCTGACTGGCTGTTCGAGCCGTTTTATGTCGAGGAGGATTGGAACGACGTTATTATTGCCAATCAGTTAGTCTTGGGAAGAAACCTTATTCCTACCGGAAGCTCCAAAATGTATTTATCGGGTGTGGACACGGACGGGAAATGGTATCTTACGCCGACCTCGTGGAAATCCACAAGGATAGCGGGTTCATATGACTGGGCAAAGAACCGGTGGGTTTCCTTTGACAGCGGTACATGGGCGCAGGCATCCGAGGAAGCGATAAGCTACATAATGGATCCGCGCAACTGGCTGACGGAAGAAAATGTTTTCATGTTTGAAAAGCTCAGCTACGATAAAGAGGTTCAGACAGAAGCCGTCGTGAAAGCAATGATGGAAAACACTTTTATGGACTGCGATTACGCGAAGATTACAGGGGACGACGGCAAATCCTATACATATGCACAGGTGCTTGTCAAAGCTGCCAAGGAATACGGAGTAAGCCCGATTCATCTTTGCGCGCGCATTATACAGGAGCAGGGAACGGGTAAGTACGATTCCTCAACAGGAAAATATACGGTAAACGGAACTCTTGCCTCAGGTCTTGCGACGGATGACGGCGGAAAAACCTTCCGTCCCGCAAAGTCAACAGATAAGATTATATATTATAATTATTTTAACATAGGAGCCGGAGGAACCGGGCAGGAGATAATCGACAACGGCGGCAGGGAGGCAATGAATGCCGGATGGACCAGCCCGTATCTCGCTGTTTTGGGCGGCGCCAAAAAGCTCACCAACAACTACATATCCGTAGGGCAGGATACGCTCTATTTTCAGAAATTCAACGTGGTTTATCATAATGCCAGTGGGGATTTGGTAGCGTGGAAGCAGTATATGCAGAACCTTCTTGCTCCCGTAAACGAGGGCTATAAGGCGAGGAGCGGATATGAGAGCGCAAATCTTCTGAATTCCGCGTTCACTTTCAGGATTCCCGTCTATAAATCGGGATTTCCGGAGAAGGCTTTTCCGAGACCGGAGCCGCTGACAAGCACGGCGAATCCCAACTATAAGCTGAAGAGTATATCGGTGACAGGAACAAATGTATTCGGAACCAAGGGAGCGCTTGCGCTTACGCCTACCTTTAATATGGATACGAGTACATACAGCATAATCGTCCCGTACATAATTTCAAGCGTTGACATAAAAGCCGAGGCGATAGCATCAACGTCAACCGTTTCGGGAACCGGACAGCATGAGCTTGAGGTCGGGGACAATGTTTTTAATATTGTGTGCAAGTCGGAGTACGGAACAACCAAAACCTACAAGCTTACGGTAACAAGGCAGAAGGGAAGCACCCTGCTTAAGTCGGTTGAGCCGTCGGAGGGAAGCTTTACGAACAGCTTTGTAAAGGATAAGCTTGATTATACGATGTATGTTGACAATTCTGTGGAAACACTCGCCTTTGATTATACGACGGATTCCGAGGTTGCAAAGGTGGTTGTAAGATACGGAGACATAACGGCGGAATGCGAGGGCGGAAACACGGGCTTCATAGAGGTTGCCGAGGGTGAGAGCATTTTGTATTTCGATGACTATCCGTCGGATGAGGATCGCTCGGCGATGACTACCTACAAGGTTAAAATAATCCGATATACACAGACTGTTTTTGACAAAAAGGAGCTTCAGATTAACGGCTCATACATCAACGGCTTTGCTATAGGCGATACCGTTGCCTCTGCAATGAAGAAATTCGGGGTTGAAAACGGAACCGCCGTCATAATGAATTCTGACCAAAAGAAAAAGGCGGATACCGATTTAATCGGAACCGGAGATTATATAACGGTGTATGACAACAACGGATTTGTTTATCATCAGTATCAGATTGTAATTTACGGAGATGTGAACGGCGACGGCAAGGTGAATCTTTTTGACGCAGTTTATTTAACAAAACACTGTTGGGTGGCTCCGTTTTTAACAGGAATTAAATTTGAGGCAGCTAATGTATATGCAAAATCGTCAGAGATTGATTTATATGATATGGTAGTGATAACAAACTATATGTGGAATGGCGGAAAAATTAAACAGACCAGGTAAGTTAATTTATGAAATTAAAGAATTTATAGGAGGAAGCATATGAAGAAGAGTTTAAAGCTGTTATTGGCTGTGTTCATAGTATCGGCTATTTTTTTGAATGGAATCGGATTGAATCAAGTGCTTGCCGCGCCGACGGGTACGGTAAATGTTACATCAAGCGTGTCAAGTGTCATAGCGGGAGAAAATATTACAGTAAATATTTCTGTAAGCGCTAATTCGAACATACTTGGCGGAAGCTTTAATTTTGTATATGATAATAATCTTTTTGAATATGTCAGCACAACGGGACCGATTAGGACTACGAACCCTGCCGGTGTGATACTATTTGAGTGGGCGGCGATGTCCCCGGAAGAGATGACGGCATCCAAGTCTATTGATGTGGTTTTTAAAGCAAAAACGGTCGGAACCGGGAAATTCTCAGTACAGCCAGATCATTTTTTGACTGCTGAGGCTGGGGAAGATGAACCTGAAGAAATCGCCATGACCTGCTCTGATGCATCTGTTCAGGTAATGGCTGTAGGCTCGGACGACGCGACGCTTGCAAGCCTTCAGGTAGCCGAAGCGGGAATATCGCCCGAATTTGCAAAGTGGACTATGAATTACACCTGCTACGTTGCAAATTCCGTGACCGCGGTCAATATAGCGGCTGTCGCTTCTCAGGGCGGAAAAGTTGAGGTCGGCGGAAATTTCTCCAATCTTGCGGTCGGAGGCAATAATATAACCGTGACCTCGTATGCGCCTAACGGAAAAACAATGACTTATACAATTAATGTAGTAAGGCTTGAGCCCCCTACAGAACCGCCAGCTACAGAAGCTCCCACTACGACGGAGCCGGAAACCACGCTTGCTCCGATTGAAGGCAGTGTTACCGTCAGCGGAGTGAAATATACCATTGATTCGGGCTATTCGTCCGACATAATTCCCGCGGGCTTTGACGCGTCAATTGTGAGCTATGAGGGAAACGACGTGCTTGCGGCGGTCAGCACAAAATACAACGCGACGCTTTTTTATCTTATGAATGATAAGGGTGAGGGAAGCTTTTTCCTGTATGACAGCAAGAATAAATCATTTTTCCCTTACAAGGCGGTTGACAGCGGAAGTCACAGATATATACTTGCCGACAGCGCCAATGCCGACAGGCAGCCCGCCGGATGTACTACGGGACAGATAACAATAAACGGCGTTACCTTTGACGCTTTAATCAGCGATGACAACGGTGATTTTGCATATTTTTACGCGATAAACGATAAGGGTGTAAGCGGCTGGTACTGCTACGATAAGGGAGAAAATACGGTACAGCGTATGTTTACCGTGGATATGGGCGATAAGCCCGGTGAGACCACCTCTCCCGAGGATACGAAGGACGGCGACGGACAGACCCAAACGGAGGACGGACGTTTAAGCTCGCTCGAAAACGCCAACAATAATCTTAAAAAGGATTATTCTGATTTGGAAAGAACAAGAAATCTCATTATAGCGATAGCGAGTGTGCTTCTGGTTGTCATGCTTGTAATAATCGTGGTAATGGCGGCGCATAAATCCGAGAAAAAACGCGCCATAGATTTGGATGTGGAAGATCTGGCGGACGAGGAGGACGCCATTGAAATTGCGGACGCCGAAACGGCGGCGGTAGATGAAGCTGACGAAGACTACGAAACGGAAGATGAGCCGGCAGAGGAAAACGAACCCTATATTGAACCGGAGCCGGCAGCCGCAGATGAGTACGAAGCAGAGGCGGATACGGAGTCCGAAGCCGAGGAAACAGAGGAAATTGAACCTGAAATAAGTGACGAGGTCCGGGAGGAACAGCCGGATTCGGAACTCGCAGAGGAACAGCCGGAGCCTGTACCCGCGGACGTAGAAACGGAAGCGGAGGTAAAGGAGCCTGAGAAAACGGAGCCCGCTCCCGAGGACATAAAAATTTCCGATGCGGATATAGAGGCATTTGAGAAAGAAGCCGCAGCAATTACCGAAACTATTGCCGGGGACGTGACGAATGTTATTGAAGAGGAAAACAAGGAAATTGAGCCTGAAATCATAGATTTGACGGTTGAGGACGGCGCGCAGACAGCCGACGGCACGCAGAGCGGTGCGGTGAAAGGAAGCGACGACGGAATAGAGATTATCGATGCCGACGATGAAGGGGAGGACGACTTTTTCCTGTAATAAACTGACAACGGATTAACGCTGAATGAGCGCAGAAAAGCATTGCTTTTTGGGCGCTCATTTGTTATAGTTAATATATAACACTGGTTTTGATGAGGGAGTGCTTATGATTTTTTCGATAGATTTTAACAGCGACGAGGCGCTTTATGTACAGCTTTGCAATCAGATAATTATGTGTATTGCGAACGAGCAGATACGGGAGGGGGATTCGCTTCCCTCGGTGCGCCAGCTCGCGGAAATGGTCGGAATAAATATGCATACCGTAAATAAAGCATACACGGTTTTGCGGCAGGAGGGATATATTAAATTAGACCGCCGCCACGGAGCGATAATCGCGCTTGATATTGATAAGCTGAGGGCAATGGAGGCGCTTACGCAGGAGCTGAGGGTGGTAATTGCCAAGGCGATGTGCAGAAATATTTCGACCGATGAAATCCACGCGATTGTGGACGACGTTATCAACGAATTTTTGGGAGGATGATATTATGTTATGTGAGAAATGTGGGAAGAATACGGCTACATTTCATTATACAGAGGTGCTTAACGGAGTAAAGAACGAGCATCACCTCTGCGGCGAGTGCGCCGCCAATACGGATGTCAGTTATTATTCGAGCATATTTGAAAACGATGTGAACCTGACGAAGCTTCTGTCGGGAATTCTCGGAGGAAGAGGCGTTCTTGCCGACAGCGAGAAAGAAGACCCGGCGAGACAGGTGCAGTGTCCGAGGTGTCACACCACCTATGGGGAATTTGTCGCAAATTCAAGCTTCGGCTGCCCGGACTGCTATGAGGTGTTCGGACCCTTGATTACCGACACCATAAAAAAGCTTCAGGGCAGCGATAAGCATATCGGCAAGAAGCCGATGCTTTACGGAAGGACGGAGCATATCGCGCCCGACGGTATTCAGGAGGAAGCGCAGGAGCCCGACACCCGAAGAGAAATAGATTTTTTGTCCAAAAAGCTTAAAGAGGCCGTTGCCGAGGAGGATTTCGGGGAGGCGGCAAGGCTCAGGGACATGATTGCGCAAATCAGGGGAAAGGAAGAAAATAATGTATAAATGGTATGACAAAAGCGGCAGGAATGAGGATGTTGTTATTTCAAGCAGAATCAGGCTCGCGCGCAATCTTTCCGATTACAAATTCGCCTCCCGGCTTGAGGAGGAAGAGGCTGTCCGTATGGTTAATTCCGTTGTGGCGCAGTTTCAGAAGGACTATCCCGAGGAATACAGATATATTTTTATAAATACCTGCAGCGAGGCGCAGCTCGGCGCTCTTAAGGAGCGCAGGAGCATAAGCTCGTATCTTGTAAAATCAAGGACGGGCGCGGCTATTCTGTCAAAGGACGAGGGAATGTCGGTTCTTTTGAACGCCGAGGACCATATAAGAATACAGGTGCTTGAGAGCGGTATGAATATGTCGGAATGCTTTAAGAGGGCGAACGAGACGGACGATTATATAGACGCGAATTTTGACTATGCCTTTGACGAAAAGTACGGCTACAAGACCACCTATCCCACGAATGTCGGAACCGGAATGAAGGCGGACTATACGCTGCACCTTCCTGCGTTGGCTGACGCAAAAAAAATAACGCAGATAGGCACGGAGCTCGGACGCTTCGGAATCAAAATCAGAATGATTTACGGGGATTCGGAGAGCGGTTACGGAAATCTCTATCAGGTATCGAGCCAGAAAACGCTCGGTCAGGAGGAAAGGGAAATAATCAAGGATTTGGACGATATAGTCATACAGATAATCAGTCAGGAAAGGGAGCAGCGCAGATTCCGCTATGAAAAGGACAAATACAGCGCCGAGGACATGGCGTACAAATCATACGGAGTTCTTAAATACGCCAGAAAGCTTTCCCTGAAAGACGCGATGTCGCTTTTGTCGGAACTGATGTTAGGAATATCAACGGGAATTCTGGCTGTCGGCAACGGTGGGCATATAGCATTTAACAAGCTTCTTGCCGACATACAGCCTGCAGTGCTCGGCAGCAGTGTTGGCAAAGCTTTGTCGGTGGATGAAACGGATGTGCTGAGGGCACAGTATTTACGGAACAATATTCCGGATATAATATAGGCGGGAGGAGTACAGTATGCAGAGCGGATTTACCAAAAAAGCGGAAGAGGCTTTACAGTACGCCGCGCAGGCGGCTTTTGAGCTCGGGCACGGAAGTGTCGGGAGCGAGCATATACTTATCGGAATTTTAAGGTGCGGGGGATGCCTTGCGCAGACCGTGCTGAACAATAACGGCGTTGATGAGGACAAGGTGATTGATGTGGTAAGCCAGCTTATAACGCCGGACAGAAACGTGGGAGTCAAGGAGCCGGATTCCTATACTCCGAGGGCGGGACGGATTATTGAAAACGCCCGAAAGGAGGCAAGACGCTTTAAGGCGCAGCTTATAGGTACGGAGCATATACTTATCGGAATGCTTAAAGAGCCCGAAAGCGTTGCTACAAGGCTTTTGTGCACGCTCGGAATAAGCGTTCAGAGGGTGTATGTGGATTTGATGGTAGCCATGGGAGAGGACGGCAGCTCATATAAAGAGGAGTTCGGTACAAACGGAAAGAACCGCAAGAAATCCCAGACGGCGACGCTTGACCAGTACAGCAGGGATTTGACGAAACTGGCAGCGGAGGGAAGCCTTGACCCGGTAATCGGAAGAGAACTGGAGATTCAGCGTGTTATTCAGATAAGCAGCAGGCGCACCAAAAACAACCCCTGTCTTGTTGGCGAGCCGGGAGTGGGCAAAACGGCGATTGTCGAGGGGCTTGCAATCAAGATAAACGAGGGCAACGTGCCGGACACAATCAAGGACAAAAGAGTGCTGACGCTTGATTTGTCGGGAATGATTGCCGGCTCGAAATACCGCGGAGAGTTTGAGGAGCGCATCAAGAAGGTGATAGCCGAGGTGCGCGCCGCGGGCAACGTCATTCTTTTTATCGACGAGCTTCATACGATTATCGGAGCCGGAGGAGCGGAGGGCGCAATCGACGCCTCCAATATACTCAAGCCGTCGCTTGCAAGAGGAGAGGTGCAGATTATCGGCGCGACCACCATCAACGAGTACAGGAAATACGTCGAAAAGGACGCGGCGCTCGAACGCAGATTCCAGCCCGTTAATGTGGAGGAACCCTCCGAAGAGGAGGCAACGGAGATTCTTAAAGGCTTAAGGCAGGCGTACGAGAATCATCACGGCGTGACGATTACGGACGGCGCGCTGACCGCTGCCGTTAAGCTGTCCAAAAGATATATAAACGACAGATTCCTGCCCGATAAGGCGATTGATTTGATTGACGAGGCTTCTTCAAAAACAAGGCTCGGGACCTATGTCAAATCCGACGAGATTGTCGCGCTTGAGAAAGAAATCGAGGAGCTTGAGCAGCAGAAGATTCAGGCCATCAGCGAGGAGGCTTACGAGCGCGCGGGCGAGATAAAGGCAAAACGGATTGCCAAGGCGGAGGAACTTGAAAATCTTAACGCCAGATGGCAGAGCGCAAAGGACAACCGCAACCTTGTGGTCGGTGAGGACGAAATTGCGTCCGTGGTTTCGGACTGGACCAAGATTCCCGTGCGAAAGCTTGCTGTCGGGGAGTCGGAGCAGCTCATGCAGCTGGAATCGACGCTCCATCAGCGCGTCGTAGGACAGGAGGAGGCGGTTACCGCCGTCGCAAAGGCAATCAGGCGCGGACGCGTGGGACTTAAGGACCCCAAGCGCCCCACGGGCTCGTTTCTTTTCCTCGGACCGACGGGTGTCGGCAAGACCGAGCTTTCCAAGGCTCTCGCGGACGCTATGTTCGGAAGCGAGGCGTCGCTTATAAGGGTTGATATGTCGGAGTATATGGAGAAACACAGCGTATCGAAAATGATAGGCTCGCCTCCGGGCTACGTCGGCTTTGAGGAGGGCGGCCAGCTCAGCGAAAAGGTACGCCGAAATCCGTATTCCGTAATACTTTTTGACGAAATCGAGAAGGCGCATCCCGATGTCTTCAATATTCTTTTACAGATACTTGACGACGGAGTCGTGACGGATTCAACGGGACGCAAGATAGATTTTAAAAATACCGTGATAATCATGACGAGCAACGCGGGCGCGGAAAATATCGTCTCACCCAAAAACCTCGGCTTCAACGCGTCCAGAGACGCTGAGCAGGACTACAAGAACATGAAGGAGCGGGTTCTTGACGAGGTAAAGAGGCTGTTCAAGCCCGAATTCCTGAACAGGATTGACGAAATCATAGTATTTCATATGCTTACAAAGGACGATATGTCAAGAATCGTGGATATTATGACGGCTTCAATCAACAAACGCATCGGCGAACAGATGAACCTTTCAATCGAAATGGACGCATCGGCGCGCGATTACATCGTGAAAGAGGGCTACGACGAAAAATACGGCGCAAGACCGCTTAAAAGAGCGCTGCAAAGCAAGGTCGAGGACGAACTCGCGGAGCAGATTCTTGAGGGCAGAATAAAGGCCGGGGACAGCGTGCTTATTTCATACGGCGGAGAAAATAATCCGGACGGCGGGGAGAATTCCGACGGCGGAAAACTTGTTTTTTCTGTAAAATAATGTGGCATAAAACCGCGGTTTGTGGTAGTATAAAATTAACGGAAGAATTACCCGTAAATACATTCAGGAGGAACGGCAATGTCTGTAGTAGATACATTAATTCGTATTGAGGAAGACGGAACTATCAGCTTCGGCAATTATCTTTTGGATACCAAAACCAAGCTTGATAACGTGGAGCACAACGGGGACATTTATAAGGTAAAAACCTTTAATGAAATTACCAAGCTTGAGAGAAACGGCATGTTCGTGTATGAGTCGGTGCCCGGGACGGCTGTCAATAACTTTAAGATGCAGGACGGCGGGATAAATATGGTTGTCGAGGGTAATCGTGACCCGCAGATTACGCTTGAGCTTGAGCCGCAGAAGGAATACAAGGTTTATGTGGACGGAATCGGAATCGGAAGCATGACCACGAACATAAGCGGAAAACTTATTTTAAGCCTGACTCTGGGCGGAAGTAATTCGGCTGAGGTCAGAATAGTACGGGTATAGGTATATTTACATGCGCGCCGGAAGGTATGTCCTTCCGGCTGCGAATATTTTAGCAGAGGTGCAGTATGGCAAAGGGGAAGAATACCGCCTTTTTCTGTAAGGAGTGCGGATACGAATCCGCAAAGTGGATGGGGCAGTGTCCTGCCTGCCATGAATGGAATACGTTTGTCGAGGAGCCGACGGGCAAGCCCGCAAAAGGTGCCGTTGCACTCCCGTTAAGAAACTCCGAGCCGGTTAAGCTTTCGGAGGTGGATACCACCGAAACAAACAGATATTCATCAGGCTTCGGCGAGCTTGACCGAGTGCTGGGAGGAGGCGTCGTTGCAGGCTCGATGGTGCTTGTGGGCGGCGACCCCGGAATAGGCAAGTCTACCATACTTTTGCAGGTGTGCGCCAATATTGCGAAGAGCAGGAAGGTTTTGTATGTGTCCGGCGAGGAGTCGCTGCGTCAGATTAAGATGCGCGCGGACAGAATCGGAGAAATGCCGGATAACTTTTTCCTGCTTTGCGAAACAAATCTTGCGTCAATTGACGACGTGATAAGAAAGCACGAGCCGGATACGGTTGTAATAGATTCGATTCAGACCATGTACTGCGAATCCTCGGACTCCGCGCCGGGCAGCGTAAGTCAGGTGAGGGAATCGACCTCGCTTCTGATGCAGATAGCAAAGGGACTCGGTATCACGGTATTTATCGTCGGACATGTCACCAAGGAGGGCGTAGTCGCCGGGCCAAGGGTTCTGGAGCATATGGTCGATACCGTGCTGTATTTTGAGGGCGAGAGGAACGAGTCGTACAGAATAATAAGGGCGGTCAAAAACCGTTTCGGAGCAACCAATGAAATCGGTGTGTTTGAGATGTGTGCGGAGGGCTTGAGAGAGGTTCTTAATCCGTCCGAATATATGCTTAACGGCAGACCGCAGGGAGAGCCGGGCTCGGTTGTCGCGTGCCTTATGGAGGGGACGCGTCCCGTGCTTGTGGAGATTCAGGCGCTCGTGTGCCACACTAATTTCGGAATGCCGAGACGAACGGCGGTCGGAGCCGACTATAACCGCATGAATCTTCTGATGGCGGTTCTTGAGAAAAAAATCGGTATGCAGCTTTCAAGCTGCGACGCATACCTGAATATCGCCGGAGGTCTTAAGGTCAACGAGCCGGCGCTCGATTTGGGTATGCTGCTTGCGGTTATTTCAAGCTTCAGGAATATTCCCATACCCGAGAAAACCATTGTTTTCGGAGAGGTGGGACTTACCGGAGAGGTAAGGGCTGTGAGTCAGGCGAAGCAAAGAATCGCGGAGGCGGTAAAGCTGGGCTTTGAGGAATGTATTTTACCCCATGCCTGCCTTAAGTCGGTCGGAAATGAGAGCAGGATTAAGCTAACCGGAATCAAGTCGGTTGCAGAGCTTTGCAGAAGATAGAATATTATACAATCATGCGCCAAAAAACAGCGCAATTCAAAGGAAAGGACGCAGATGGAGGAGAATTTTGTAAACAAGCTGTCTCAGATTATAAACGATCTGGACGAGTCGCAGCTTAGGGTGGAAAAGCACGCTTTTGACGTTATTAATTCGTCGGATACCTCGTTGAACCTTGTTCGCGAGGGTATTTCCAATATTGAGGATATTGTGCGGGAGATAAACAGCCTCAACGCGATTGTCGAGGAGTCCTCTCAGAACATAAAGAAGCTGGAGGATATGTCGGCTCTTATAGAGGACTTTGCAAAGGTAATAGGCAAAATCGCCTCCAAGACTAATATGCTTTCGCTTAATGCGTCCATAGAGGCGGCAAGAGCCGGAGAGCAGGGACGCGGCTTTGCGGTCGTTGCCAAGGAGGTCGGCAGCCTTGCCGCGAAATCGACCCAATCCTCGAATGACATCACCAAGACCGTATGGGAGGTACACGGTTTTGTCGATGCGATGATTACATCCATGAATGAAATACGCGAACGCTCATTAAAGCAGCAGGAGAAAGCGTCGGAAATCGGGGATCTTCTCAAGAAGGTGCTTGACGCTGCGTTAGTCGCCAACGACGAATCGCGCGGAATGGAGCATGAGATTGCTTTTCAGAGGGATATTACCGACAACGCAAAGGAAGCTCTGGCGGCATACGGACGGTAGACACGCATTATTTGACAAATAAAATAATTTTCTGTTGCATTTTAACCGAATATGTGATATAAATAACAAGTGGCGTTCATTTGAACGCCGTTATACAGGGGTATAGTTCAGCTGGTAGAGCGTTGGTCTCCAAAACCAAATGTCGAGGGTTCGAATCCTTCTGCCCCTGCTGATATCAAAAATAATGCGCCTTGAGTTTATTCAGGGCGCATTATTTTTTGCAGCGATTAGCACAAAAGGGTTAATATCTCGCATTCAAATCTAAAATTTCCCCTTGACCTTTCCGTTACGGAAAGGGATAAAATAAAAAGCACACAGGAAAGAAGGAGGAAAAACAAAATGTTTACAGCGGGGGAATTGGCAAAAAAATTGGGAATTTCAGCAAGAACTGTTCGGTTTTATGATGAAAAAGGAATTTTATGTCCGGTGAACTATTCCGAAACCGGCTATCGGATTTATGATGAGAGCAGCGTGGAAAAGCTGCAGAAAATTCTGATGCTCCGTTTTTTGGATTTTTCATTGGAGCAAATTGGAAATATGATTGAAGCAGGTAACTTGGATGTGCGAGAATCTCTCAGAGAACAAGAAAAGAAGAAAGAAACCCGACCTGACCTCTACCGGACAAT
>JAAVHB010000114.1 GCA_014799955.1 Butyrivibrio sp.
CTTTCGCGCCGTCCGTTTCCGGTAAACACGCAGCCCAGAGCCATCGAGGTCTGCGCGTCGCTTATGCCGCTTTTTAAGATTCCTTTGTCTATGATTACGGTATCTCTCGCGCTCATGCCCTCGTCGTCAAAATTATACGATGCGACCTCATTCGCCGCCGCTGCCCCGTCATGCATCGTAACAAGAGGTGAGGCGACGTATTTGCCGATATACTCCCTCGCGAGAGCCCTGTCCTTGACAAACATATCCATCTCAACTCCGTGTCCGAATGCCTCGTGCACAATCATTCCCGTAACCTCAGGAGCGCAGATGCAGTCGTACTCGCCCGGTGTAATATGTTCGCTCTCCAGAAGCTCAAGCGTTGACTTAACGGTCTTTTCGGCTACTTTGTCCATTACGCCGAATATCTTTGTCCCTCCGGGATTTGAGAAGGATTCAAAGCAGGATTTCACAGCCTCGCCCTTCTTTGCCATGACCTTTACCCAGCCTGCCATCCACAGCATATTCTGTGACAGCTCTCTTTTCGGTGAAATAAAATATTTGGAGTATTTCTGATATGTCACCGCCGCGTCGCAGTCCAAAAGCCTTTCGTCCCGCGCCATTGCCGATTCCCGCAATGCCTTAAGACTGTTTATAATTTCTTCGTCACTGCTTTTTTCGGGGTCGTCATCATATTCTTTTTCGCAGAATAATTTCTCCTCTTCATCGGGAATTCTGCCGTATTCGTTGATCTGACAGCCGTCTATCAGCCCGCCAAGTCTTTCCTTCGCCTCAAAAAGCCCGTCCAGTATGGCAGGTACAGCCTCAAGCGTCTCACCGTCAAGCTCATTAAAGGAATACTCGCAGTAGCTTCTGCCGTTGTATGCCTTTATTACATAGCCGCACTCACATAACATCGCGTTCTCAGCGACGTTAATCCCTCTTCCCGAAACTCCGTAACTCTTTCCTACGGCGTCGGAAGCCAGAAGGGATACATATTCGTATTTTTCCCAAAGCCTGTTCATCAGCTCTTTAATAAGATTTATTTCCATATTTCCTCCTCTAACATTCCCGCGAGGCATTAGCGCCGAATGGGACTTTCATTATCAATCCAGTCCTTAAAATCAAGCAGTGAATCGAATTTCTTATAAATCAGCGCGTCCGTTTCTTCTGTGGGCGGCTGCATATCGGGCACCATGATTACCCTCATTCCCGCCGCGGAAGCCGCTCTGATTCCGTTATAGGAATCCTCCACGGCATAGCTTTCTTCGGGTTTTACGCCAAGAAGCTCGCACGCCTTAAGGTATATTTCGGGGTTGGGTTTGCTGTGCGTTACAAGGTTTCCGCCCACTATTTTGTCAAAAAATCCCGTAAGTCCCGTATTCTTAAGATTATCCTCAACCATTCCAACTCTTGAGGAGGAGGCTATCGCCACGCGCGCGCCCTTCTCCTTAAGAAACTCAAGGATTTCCCGCGTGCCCTTCATAAGCGGAACACCCTTTGAAAGAATCGCGTCAAACGCCTTATCCTTTTCCCTGTAAAAATCGTCGTAGGGAAAACTGTCATGATAGAAATCCTTGAGAATCGCCTCCTGATCGTTGCGGTTCATGCCTATGCAGCGCCTGAGCGGCTCGCCTATATCCGGTATTCCGAGAACTCCGGCTGCCTCCTCCCATGCCTTACAGTATATTTTCTGGGTGTCAAAAAGCACCCCGTCCATATCAAAAACAATATTAATCATCTTTTCTCCCTTACATACAGTTGTTTACGCATTGAACATTATTTTTTCACTCTTGAACGCCTTTGCCGTAAGCGCGATTAACACGAACGCAACCGCGTATGTGACCGCGGCGGCAGCGGCAAACTGCGGCACGGTAATCTCTCTCGTAAAGATTCCCTTAAAGGCAACCGAGGAATTGATCAACGGTATGACATAGCTTGTAAACGACGAGGCGTCCGAGGTATACATGGAAACCATTCCCGCCACAATCACTACCATATAGACGGGCATGATATAAGTCTGCGCTTCCTTTATGCTCTTTGCGATTACGGACACAAGCCCGATGAGCGCGACATACATAAGCACTATTCCGAGTATCAGCACGATAAGCTGAGCTACCTGAACGGGAGTAAAGGATATGGACAAATCGGACATCATTTCGGAACCGCCCATCTGTCCCATTCCAATCGGAATGGCAACAAGCATTCCGATTATATACACAAGCGCCGACATAATCGAGAGCAGTCCCAGAGCCGCCATTTTGCCCATAACTATCTCCATACGGCTGACGGGCGTAAGCAAAAGGCTGGCGAGGGTTCCCCTCTCCTTCTCTCCGGCGATTGCGTCCACTCCGAGGCTCATTGCCCCGGCAAAAATCATCATGGTTATAAAATAGGGCAGAAACATTCCCAGCATCTTGCCCGTTGCCTTGTCGTTGTCGTAAACCTGCGATTCCTCGTTGTCACTGTCCACGGTAAAAATAAGCACTGCCTCGGCGCTGCCGAACTTATCGGCGATAAGCGACTGCCTGTAACCCTCAAGGTATCCGACCACTCTTCCCCTCGCCTCCGAGGAATTGTCCTCCGACGGATTGTAAAAGGTCTTGACCTGAGGCAGCGCCGCATTTTCATCGGCGATAATTTTATCAAAGTCCGCAGGAAAAACAACAAGAATGTCGGTAATACCGTCCTTGATATTTTCTTTTATAAAACCGGTGTCCTCTTCCTCGCCTATATGCGTGACAATCATATCCTCGCCCGCTGCGAGAATTCCGGCGAAGCGCTCCGGCGCGTTCTGTACATAAACCGTTGATTTATGCTTTTCGATGTTACTGTTCATATTTGACACCAGCACGAAAATAAGCATGAACATACCCACCATAACAACCACCGGCAGTATGAACATTGAAAAAATAAGCTTTTTATCCTTAAAAACCCTTGTGAGCTCCTTGCCCATAATCGATTTGAATCCCATTACATTTCCTCCTTGTGATTGACCTTGTACATCTCAAAAAAAGCGTCCTCAAGATTGTCCGTTCTGTACATCTCATAAATCGAAGAAAGCGTATCGTCACAGACCTTGCGCCCGTCAATTATGATTCCGACTCTGTCGCAAAGCTTCTCCGCCTCGCTCATTATATGCGTCGAAATAATCACAAGCTTTCCGCCGTCGCGAAGCTTTTTAAGATAGTCCGTCACAAGCCTCGCCGTCACGATATCAAGTCCTGACGTCGGCTCATCGAAAATAATTATTTCCGGGTCATGCACAAGGCATACGGCAATCGCCGCCTTCTGCTTCATTCCCGTCGAAAGCTCGTCAATCTTCTTATCCTTGAAATCCTCTATTCCGAAATACCCGAAAAGCTCTTTTTTGCGGGCGGCAAGCTTATCGGCGTCCACATTGTGCAGTCTGCCGAAAAAATCAAAAAGATAGTTTACAGAAAACTGCGGGTCAAGCTTTATCTCGTTGGTAAGAAAGCCGAGCCTTCCCCTGACCTCCTCGGGCTGCTTCACGGTATCAAAGCCGTCCACGGTTATAGTCCCCTGTGTCGGCTTAAGCAGTGTCGCCATGCATCTTAAGGTAGTGGTTTTTCCTGCTCCGTTTGGTCCTAAAAGCCCGTATATTTCTCCGGGCTTTGCGGTAAATGATACGTTATCCACCGCGACCTTTGTATTTTTCTTGGTGCGCGCCTTCTGCATCTGCCTTTGTGAAAGCTTATACACCTTGGTCAAATTGGCAATTTCTATCATAAATTTCCTCCTTAACATTCCCGCGAGGCATTGCAAAACGCTGAACGGGACTTTCCACTAACAATCAATTTCTAAAGAATACACAAAAATATTACCATATTATTTTAAAATATTCCATACAAATTTCTTGCGCTTATGTCGCCCGATATGTATAATAAAGATGCAAGTTTTCTGAAACAAAGGGACTTTCCCTGAAGTAAAGAAAGGACAATATTATGGATAAGTTTGCAATCATAGGAATTTTCATCAAGGATATGTCTAAAATATCTCTTGTCAATGAACTGCTTCACGAGTATGCCGCGTATATTGTGGGGCGGCTCGGCATTCCCTGCAGAGAAAAAAACATCAACATAATATCGGTTATTGTATGCGCGCCTGCGGATACGATAAGTACGTTATCAGGAAAGCTTGGCAATATTAAGGGCGTGACTGCCAAATCAATGCAGACCGCCACAAACTGAAAAGAGAGGTACTTATATTATGAGAAAAAAAATTTTATCACTGCTGCTTGCGCTCGTGCTTGCGGTGTCATTTACTGCGTGCGGCAAAAGCTCCGGCTCCGGCAAAACCGACGGCTGCGATATAAATATCGCTTCCCTCAAGGGACCGACCTCCATCGGGCTTGTAAAGCTTTTTGACGACTCGGACAACGGCAAAACGGTAAACAAATACCATTACTCAATACACGGCACGGCCGACGAAATCAGCACCGGAATAATCAAGGGCGATTTTGACGTCGCCGCCGTTCCCTGCAATCTCGCCTCCGTGCTTTACAACAAATCAAACGGCGAAATCGTGATTGCAGGAATCAACACTCTCGGCGTGCTTTATATTCTTGAAAAGGGCGTTGAGATAAGCTCCGTCGCCGATTTGAAGGGACAGACCATTTACACCACCGGTCAGGGAACCACACCCGAATACACTCTCCGTTATCTTTTGAGCGCGGGCGGGCTTGACCCCGACAAGGACGTTACCATAGAATTCCGTTCCGAGGCTTCCGAGGTGGTTTCGGCAGTTTCACAGCTTGATTCTGCGGTAATGATGCTTCCCCAGCCCTATGTTACCGTTGCACAGAGCTCCGACGAAAACATCAAAGTCGCTCTGGACGTGACGGCGGAATGGGAAAAGCTTGACAAGGACAGCACCGTTGTGACGGGAGTTCTTATCGCAAGAAAAGCATTCATAGAAGAGCATCCGAAGGAATTCGAGACCTTCCTTTCGGAATACAAAACCTCCGCGGCATATGCCAACGACAGTGTCGATGATACCGCGGCACTCTTGGAAAAATTTGACATTTTCAAGGCGGCTGTTGCAAAGAAAGCAATTCCGCAGTGCGGCGTAACCTTCATAACGGGCAGCGAAATGCAGTCAAAGGTGCTTTCCTACCTTTCGGTGCTGTTTGACGCGAATCCCGCCTCCGTCGGCGGAAATATGCCCGACGAAAATATCTTTTACGGCACAAAGTGAAATACCGCGGGGAGGGCTGCATGAAATCCAAAAAAACGCTTCTCACAATAATAAGCGCGGCATTGTGGCTCGGAATCTGGCTGATTGCCGCCCGCCTTGTAAACAGGGAGATTTTCTTTCCGGGTCCGGGAGCGGTGCTTTCCGCTCTCGGCTCCATGGCACGCTCCAAAAACTTCTACTCCGGAATCCTTATTTCCTTATCCGGCATTGCGGCGGGATTTCTTGCGGGCTTTACCGCCGGAATCCTGCTGTCGGTGCTTGTGTTCCGCTTTCCGTTTCTGGAAAGCTTCATAGGCGTTCCGATAAAAATAATAAAGGCCGTCCCAGTGGCGTCTTTTGTAATTCTGGCGCTGTTATGGCTTGACTCGAGTAAGCTCTCCATTCTTATTTCGGCAATGATGGTTATGCCCGTAATCTATTCCAACACACTTTCGGGGTTTCGCTCCACGGATGAGAAAATGCTCGAATTCGCTAAGGTTTTCAGACTGTCGGCGGGAAAACGCATACGTTATATTTATATTCCGTCAATTATGAATCCGTTAATATCCGCCTCCTCGGTGGCTATAGGCTTCGCGTGGAAATCGGGAATCGCCGCGGAAATAATCGGGCTTATCAAGGGTTCAATAGGCAACGAGCTTTATAAATCCAAGCTTTACCTTGAAACGCCCGGACTTTTCGCATGGACAATTACAATAGTGCTTGTAAGCGTGCTGTGCGAAAAAATAATCGTACTTTTACTTTCGCTTGTCGGAAAGGCTTTGGGAGGTGTGACCGATGTCAGGCATAAAAATTGACGCTTTAAGAATAGCCTACGGCGACAATACCGTTATTGAAAATTTCTCATATGATTTCGCGCCCGGAAGCTTCACCGCAATCATCGCGCCCTCGGGCTTTGGCAAAACCTCGCTCATAAACGCAATAATGGGATTTACTCCCTATGAAGGCTCAATAAGCTTTGGGGAGCCGCCGGTGATTTCCGCCGTTTTTCAGGAGGACAGACTGTGCGAGGGCATTACGGCATTGCGAAACGTCACGCTGACCGCCGCACGCTTCTACTCCGGACAGGAAATACTTGATGCCTTTGAAGCCGTTGGGCTTGACGGCGTTGCAGGCAGACGCGCCTGTCTTTTAAGCGGCGGTATGAAGCGCCGCACAGCAATTCTCCGCGCCCTTTTTGCGGAGCATAATCTTCTGCTTCTTGACGAGCCCTTTAAAGGACTTGACGCCGACACAAAAGCAAACACCATGGCTTATGTAAAAGAAAAGACCTCCTCCGATACCGTGATTATGATAACTCACGATATCGGGGAAGCCGTATTTTTCGGTGCCGACGTTCTTAAACTCGGCTGATTTCACTTCTGCAGCCAGCTGCAGGTATTTTACTTCTTTCCGTTGCCTATTATAAAAGTAGCAACGGGTTTGTGTGATTTCTTCTTTTTCTTAGGTTTATTTTCCTTTGCCTTGCCGGAATCGGATTTTACCGGCTCGGGAACCGGTGCGGGTTCTACCTTGCGAAGCTCCACAACCGCTTCGGGTTTGTTTTCCGGACTGTCACCACCGGGCTCGACAGCACTTTCCGTATCGTCTTCGTATCCGGTATTCTCCGGCTCGTACACCTTCTGTACGCTTTCTTCCGGCACGCTTTCTTGCGGCACTGACGGCTGAACAGACTCCCGCTCGTTCAAATCACTGTCAGAAACATCAATCACCTCAACGGAATTCGAGGGTTCGGAATAAGTCTCAAAGTTTTCGGGCAAAACAAGTTCGGGCTCGTCAAGAGCTTTATCCGCTGTGGGTTCAGCCTTAACGGAATTCATTGCAAGCGCAATCTGATTTTTCTTTCTGTGTCCGGCAACCGCAAGAGTGACAATAAGCGCGATAATGAATACAGCCGTGCTTGCGAGTGTTACATAAAGCCCCTCTTTAAAGCCGGGCGTTACATAGCTCAATTCAATAGTATGCTCTCCCTCGGAAAGCTCGAGCAGCATAAACAGTCCGCACCATTTCTCAGGCTCGGTTTCCCTTCCGTCAACCTTGAGCGTCCAACCCTCGGCATACGGAACGGTAATCAAAAGCTTTGAAGTATTCTCAATGCTTACCGTGCCCTTAAGATAATCGTCCCAGTATTCCCTTACCTGAAGCTGATTTGACGAAAGCAAATTGTACGTTTCTTCCAAAACAAGATTGTCTATGGAGGCGGCATACATACTTGCAGAAGCCTGCCCTGCCTCCTTCGGCGTTACAACAACACGAACCTGCGAGCCCTTCTTAAGCTCGCCCAAATCTATGATACACTGGCTGCGGTTTCCAGTATAGACAAGCTCCCCGTCAATATATGCCTCTGTCTTAAGCATATCGGAAACAACGGGCTGGAAGAGAATTTCCCCGTCCTGAGCCACGCTGTAAGTATAGACGAGCGTTTCCTCCGGCTCGGATTTATCCTCGGTAAGCGTAAAGCTTATATTTTCAAAAACAGGCTTGCCCGTAATGTTTTCGCTTAACGTATTCATCGACTCAAAGGGATTATCCCCGAGCTTGAAATCCTGATTTGCGAGAGCGTCCGGTATCACATATCCGACGGACAGCGCATATTTATTGCGGTATATTCCGACCTCGCCCTCCGTCCTGACATACTCGTACGCGGATGAGTTGACGTCATAATATCTTGCGTAATAATACCTGACGCCGAGAAGCATATCCATGAACGCGTTTTCGCCGAAATACATTACATTGTTTGTTCCTCCGGTAGCGCCCGTGCGGCAGTAGAAAAGCGTCTGGTCATAGTTATTGAAGGTGTTGAAAAGCGACATTGCCTTAATATTGTAAAGCGTCGCCTCGCTCACAACGGACTGATGCCCGATGCCCTTCATAAAATCGCACCATTCCCTTATCGCGTCAACGGAAAGCTCGTCAAGCTTGATATAGTCGGCTTCATTCTCAAAATATTCTTCCTTGGGATTGTAAACCTCGTCTATCTTCTCGCGGTAATACCCGTTTTCCTTCTGTGCGTTAATCGCGTCAAAATCAGCCATATAATGACCGTAATCGCCTATGACACTGCCGCTCACGGTAAAAATACCCAGCACGAGCATGGCAATCAGTTCAATATAAACAAAAATCTGCGAGATTACGAATTTGGCTCTTCCGCGCGCAAAGGCAAGAATCAAAGCATAGGAAAGCGCAAGCCCCGCCGTTACGGCAGCCTGCATAATCAAATCATTGTTGAAATACGCCAATGCTCCCGCGCCGAGCACGAGAAGGCCGAACGCCGCGAAAATCGAGCGCTTCTTGATTCTTTTTTTGCTCTGCACACAAATCTCGAACGCCATTTGCAGGAGCAGGAAGGTTATCATAAATGAAAATCTGTTGGGAATTCCCGTCTGCTCATGAAAGCCGTGCCATATAAAATTAAGCGGCTTGAAATTCAGGCTGAAAACCATTATCGCCAACAGTATAAAATTACGGATTTTTTTATTCGGCTTCACGCTGCCCGCCGTAAAATACACAAGCGAAAGCAGAAGCGCAAACACGGTCATAAACAGATTCGCGTACTGTCTGTCAAAAGTAATCCCAATCTGCGGGACTCCAATCAGGAAATTGGAAAGGCTTTCCGCATAGGTGCCGTAAAACTCCGGCTTAGGCAGGAGCTCCCCGGAAATGTATGTGCTCTGAACACCCCCGAAGGACGGAAGAAGAATCACCGCGCTTATGCCAATCGCAAGAGCGGAGCTTAAGCCCACCCACACAAGCTTTTTCATAAAATCCCCGAAGCTTTTGAAGCTGTATGTAAAAAAATACAGGAATATGAAAATGCAGCTCATATATCCGATGAAATAGCTTATAACAATAAGCAGGGAAAGAAAAAGTGTATACCAGTACCACTTCGGCTTCTCGTCCCTCATGAGCAAATCAAGTCCCATAATCACAAGCGGGAACAAAAGAACGCCGTCGAGCCACATTATATTCCACGCGTATCCGACCATAAAGCCGCAGAGCGCGTATATCGTCGAAAACGACACGATTCTGCTGCACTTCGCCTTGGGAAAACGGTTCTTTAAAAATACCGAAAACGTACCTCCGCAGAAAGCAAGCTTAAGCACAATAAGCAGATTTACGGCGTACACTATCCTGCTTTTTCCGAAAAGCAGAATTATAAAATTAAGCGGCGAAACAAGATAATACGAAAAAACAGCCCAGAAGTCATAGCCCATGCTTCCGGTCAGAGAATAGAATATGCTTTTGCCGTCCGTGATTACGTCATAGTACGCATTCAGAAAAGGAACATATTGCTCATAACAGTCATTGGCAACAAGTCCCACGTCGCAGAATATAAATGCAATTAATGAAATTAGTCCCACTATCGCCAATGGAACTAAAGTACTGATAATAACATGTTTAATATTTTTCATTTATACAACATCTCCGATAATTTTATGTATCAAGCTCCGAAGCAAGCTTATACTGATTGCGCCCGTTCTCTTTTGAATAGTAAAGCGCCTTGTCAGCCTTCATATAAAGCTCCGAATATTCCTCCACGCCGACGGTTGTGGAAACTCCCACACTGACCGACAGCGAAACAGATTTGCCGTCGTGTTCAAAATTCATATCCATTCTGCGGCATAAATCCTCCGCAAGCTTTTGAAGTTCCTCATCGCTTTTATATCCGGCAATAAACGTAATGAACTCGTCTCCGCCGTATCTTCCGAGATATGCGCCGTTAAAGACAATCCGCATTATTCCGGCAAGAGTTTTGAGTGCCTCGTCTCCGGCAAGATGTCCCAGCGTGTCATTGACATTTTTGAAATTGTCCATATCGATTATAAAAAGAGCGCCCTCGGTATCCATAGGCTTATTGCTGACAAACTCCTCCACGATTCCGTCGAAGGTTCTCCTGTTGTACAGTCCCGTGAGCCCGTCTCTCTTTGCAACGGTACTGATGGCCTCCTTCTCGCGCTTCTCGTCATAAAGCTGCTGCACAAACTTCTTCTTATGCTCCTCGTCATTTTGTATCTTCTGCATCAGCTTCTCGTACTCTGCCTTTAAAGCATTGGCCTTGACAAGATTTTGCTTGACAATATTAAAGGATTCCGCAAGCTGCGCCATCTCGTCCTCGTTATCGAATTTAAGGTCGGCCATATCACAGTAGCCTTCCTTAAAAATCTGCGCCCATTCACAGGTATCCGCGATAGGCTGCGCCACTCTCTTCTTGACATATATAACAGCATACAATGACATTAAGCCAAAGGCGATAAACATCAGTATCATCAACACCTGAACGAATACAGTGCTTCCGTTAAATCTGTTGTACTCATTGAGTCCGTCCGCGGCAAGCGAATCGTATATGGAATTAACACCGTCATTGACAATATCTATATGGGATTTCAGCGCGTTCTTATACACCTCACGGATATTGTCCGGATTATCGGTACCGATTATGCTTTTTACGGACTCCGAGATAATCACAAGCTCTCCGTTTATCTCCTCAACCTCGCGCCTCAAATCGTCCTCAAGTCCGAATCTTGCGGAATGCAGTTCCTTCAGTTCATCCCTGAAATCGGCAAAAGTCTCCGAAACGGCTTCCCCGTTCTTGTCCGTACAGTTGCTGATATACCTATCAACCGCCTGCGAAAATTTACTCACAGAGGAGTGCAGACTTACCACCAGATGACAGTTCTGCGTGTAGAACTTCATTCTTTTCTTATAGCTGCCAATCGTAAAAATAACAGAAAAAAGAATCGCCGCAAACAGAACGAGCATAAAAATAAGCATCACTGTCGTTTTAAATTTAATTGAATGCCTGTTGTTTTTCATACCTCGTCCTCTGCTTCCCTTCATACAGCCGAATGTCTGATACACAGCGCGTATCTATCTTTTAGATTATACTACTTTTTTGAACGGTACGCAACAGAAAATGTTGTTTATATCTTATTTAGGCTTTTATGAATTCTCTGACAGCCGTCCAGAACTCCTCCGGCTTTTCGTACATGGCATCGTAGGTGGCGTCCTCTATAACTGCCATACGCTTATACGGGGCCGAAAGCTGTTCCATATAAGCCTCGGCTGTTTTATAGGGATACTGGTAATCCCAGTTTCCGGTAATGAACATCATCGGAACCTCATATTTTTTATCCTCGTCAAAAAGATTGACGCTCCTCATATACTCGTTGAGCTTATAGCTTATTTTGGGGCCGCTCATAAGAATCCTCAGATCCACCATATCATACAGAGGGTTGGTGGGAATCTTTTTCATAAGTAGCCTGTCGGTTCCGCTGGCGATATTGTACTTGCTGAGCAGCACGTTAAGCTTGGTAATCTGCTTTTTGGTAAGCCTGTCCCTGCAAAAGGTTCCTTCCGTCGCCTCCGAAAGCTTGTCAACCGCCTTCGCGTCCCGCTTGCAGCCGGCTGACAGCGCCAGCTCCTTTGCCCTAGCGCATCTGATTTTGGCTACGTTCACCATATCTGCAATCTGGCTGTTTCCTATATATCCCGCTATGAATCCGGGATTTTCCCGGACATAGCGTATCGCGGGAACCGTCCCCCAGTTATGCGCCATTATGTATATTTTTTTATTGTAACGCTCATAAAGCATACGCACAATCGCGTCAAGGTCACGGTAAATATCCTCGTAGCTCACCAGTCCGTCCGGACTTTTGTAATAGGTTCTGCCCGCGCCCCTCTGGTCATAAAAAATCCAGTTGTAAATTTTCTCGGTGTAACCCGCTATCTCCCAGCCGACAAGAGATTCGGCAAGCCCCGGTCCTCCGTGCACATACAAAATCACCGGAAACTGCGGGTCCGTTTCATATTCTATAAAAAAATGCTCGGTTCCGTTTATATCAATGTATTCGACCTTTTCCATGTAAAAAGCACCTCGTTTAACGCGTTCTTTTACCGATTTTACCACAGTACCCGCAATAATTCATTATTTTTTCAGAAAAATTATAAATTTTTTATGGGTTGTTCATAATTTCGACGCATTTAAGGTTTATTATAAAAAACGTACCAAACATTTGAGAAAAAGTTTATCCTTTTTCTTCATTCCTATCCGGCGGCCTTATGTAGTTAAGGTCGCCCTCCTTTAGTTTACTTTTATATATTTCGGAGGTTTTAACGCTTATTATGAAGATATACAAACGCATCGCGGCTTCCCTTGCCGCCGTTTTTGCCGCATTATCACTTTCATTTACCGGGTGCGCGATGACGAACGGCGATGACGACGGCACGATTACGCTGACGGTATACGACCAGAGCAGCATATTTTCGGGAGAAATGACGGGCTGGTTTGCCGAAGTCCTTAAGGACAGGCTCAACGTAAAGCTTAATTTCCGCACAGCCTCCGACGAAGGCTTCAACGCTTATGTCGAGTCGGGAACGCTCGGTGACATAATTGTTTTCAACAACGAATCGAGCTACCGTACCGCAAAGGACGCGGGGCTCCTCACGGACTGGGAAGAGAGCGGTCTTTTAAAAAGTCACGGACAGTACATTGAAGACAATTATCAGGAGGCGCTTGACAAGAACAGACTGCTCGACTCCGAAAAAAGGCTGTACGGAATTTACGGCAATATATGTAAGGGAACGGACGGTCACGAGGATTTCTACAACTGTTTTTATATAAGATGGGATTTATACGCGAAGCTCGGCTATCCCGAAATAAATACGCTTGAGGACTTTGAGCCGCTGCTCGCCGATATGGTAAAGCTCGCCTCCGAGAATTCCGATGCCACGATATACGGCATTTCGGCTTTCGGTACATGGGACAACACAATGCTTGACATTGTGCGCTCCACGGCTGCGCTCTACGGCTACACCGACTTCGGCTTCGGAATGTACAACCCCTCGACCGGCGCTTACGAGCCGTGCATTGATGAGAACGGCATATATGTGCGCTGTCTGAAATTCTATAATTCCCTGTACCGCGCGGGACTTCTGGACCCCTCCTCGGAATCACAGACCTACACGATAGCCCAGAAGGACTACGGCTCAGGCAAAGCGGTTATGGGTATGTACAAATATATAACGGACCCGTACAACACAACGGCAAGACTTTCAAACGGAAAGTACATGGTTCCGATAGCGGCAAAGGATTTTTGCAATATCGCCGACGAGTACAGCCCGTACGGACACAACGCCATATGGAGCATTTCTTCCAATTGCAAAAATCCGGAGCTTGCCATGCAGCTTATCAACTGGCTTTACACTCCCGAGGGCGTTCTTACCAATCTTTACGGCCCCAAAGACGTAACGTGGAGCTATGACGGTTCGGGCGCGCCGTATATAACCGAATTCGGCTACTCCTGCCTTAACAACGACAGCACCGTTATGCCCGAGGGGTATACGGGAGCATACAACACCGGATATTCCATGTTCGGCAGTATGTGCCTGTCACCCGATTCGGCGTTGGATGAATCCGGTAATTCATATAATCTTCTGACATGGGAATCCGTCAAAAAAAGCGATTGGTATGCCGAAAATACCGTCAGTTTCGACGAAGCCATTCACGACTGGAAGGAGCATACCGGCGCGAATGATACCGACGAATATATAGAAAACAACGGCTTCACTATTCTTCCCGCGTCGGACTTTGTATCAGACGAACTGCCGACAGACCTTTTTCTCACAAACAGCGAGCTGTCCGGCGACATACGCACCAACTCATGGCTCGCGATATACGCCGCTACGGACGAGGAATTTGACAATGTGATAAAGACCATGCGGGAAGCCTGCACTTCAAGAGCCTCATACAGCGAGATTATGAAATTCTATGAGGATATGATTCAAAAATACGAGGAATCCGTTAAATAATAATCGAGTAGGGAAGATTTATCTTCTCCTACTCGTCGCGCGACCCGTGCGCCACTTCAGTGGCATATCCCTATGCACGGGTCTGCGCATAAAAGCAAAAAGCCCCGAAGCCGTCATCAGCGCTTCGGGGCTTAAATTATTCACACTATTTTCTGAAATAAAACCAGTACGCGGCAGCGGCAGCCGCAAGAATCAGGACTATTGCTATAACCACAAATACCGCACGGTGATGCTTTACTTCCTCAACCTTGTCCTCAAGATTTTCGGAAACGCTTATCGTCAGACGGTCAACCGTATTGCGGTCCCACAGAAGGATTCCCGCCGCCTCCCCCTTCTTTTTGGCGGAAGAAAGAAATGAGCTGTTGGTGACAAACACTGCCTTGTCATATCCGGAGGAAGCCTTTTCCAATTCGTCAATTGCCTTCTCCCCTATCGCATCTATATCATAACGGCATTTAAAACAATATTTTTCTCCGTCCTTTTCGGCGGTAATGTCAATGCCCTTTGACTGCTCTCCCGTTTCCTTAACATTCGCGTAGCCAAGGCCTTTCAACAGCTTTACCACGATGGGCACAAAATTATTTTTGTCGTTAATAATCATTTTAACCTCCTCGTATCCGTATCAGGGTATCCTCACCCAAATTTAATTGTACAGTATGGTTCTAGCATAACACAAAATTCCGGTTTCGTCACTATTTTTATACGCCGGAAAATCATGGTTAAAAAATTCTTTATATTGACTAAGAACCCCTTTCACGTTAGAATATTACTATCAAGAATTCCGGAGGCATATCTATGGCTGTAAACAATAACCGTATAGAATTGGAAGCCGGCAAACTGCTTGTAAGCAACGGCGACGACATTAAATATATTTATCTTCTCATAAAAGGAAAACTTACGGCTTACGCCGCTTACGGCAATTATATTATGGGACCCGGCTCTATTATCTGCGCCGTTGACGGCTACTACGGAATCGGCATATTCAATTATGTGTCCTCCGAGGACTGCGTGCTTGAACAGATTCCCTACACCGGAGTATCCGACATTGTTTCAATATGCGAAAGATACAACAGCAAGTCCGGAAAAATTGTATCCGTTTCAGCCAAATTCGTATCCGAGCTCATCAATACCTACATTTCCCTTATGGTTAAATGCAGAAAAAACGACTCCACATTCACTCCCGACAACCGCGTTCCCAAATGGGAGCTTGACAAATTCAACGGCTTTGCCACAATTCCTGCTGAAATATACGAGCGGTACTTTTCCGCCAATAACGCCGTAGCGGCTGCCGAAATAGCCGCTGCCGCGCGTTTTGCGACGACACTCAACGACTCATGCCTGCAGATGGCGGCATATCTAGGAATCGATATGGACTATGTTGAGCCCGAACCGGAGCCTGAACCCGAGCCCGAATCTGACGCAATCGTTCTGACAGACAGCTATAACGGTCACGACGATTCAACGATTCTCACTCAGCTCAAGGGCTCGCTCGGCAAAATCATCTCCTACTCCGGAATGTACGAGGAGGACGCCGACGCTTACGTTGCGTTGATAAAGGAATTCAAAAACAGCTCCAACAGAAGCGGCACCGACGACGCGGCACGAAGGCTACGCAAGGAGATTACCGACGGCTTCTACAAGCTTTATCACGCGGTGTTCCTCAAAACGCTTGATGATTCCAGTGTGCCCACATATATCAGTATGTTCCTGAATTTCGGCTATATAGACGAGGAGCTTATCAGCTCCGCCAACTGTGCGGCGCTTTACAGGGTTTGCCAGGAGTTGGAAAATAATTTTTACAACGAACATGTCTATACCGTTTACAGATGGCTCAGGCTCATATACAACGAAGAAAAAACTCCCTCACGAAACAGTCTTGACCAGAACTATGAGGATTATGTAAGAGAACAGGCACGTCTGGGTAAGCTTGACGTAAGGGAGGCAATGGCTGACCGCGAGGCAAAGCTTGATTTCGAGATCAGCAATATGTTTACGCACGCCAACAAAATGGCATGCGGTCATATCAGCTCCTTTGTGCCGATTCTCTCCGAGGATACCATGCTTAAGCCCGCCGACTCGATGTTCACGACAACGGCATCAATAATGAAAATCATAAATGAAACAAGAGAAATCGACTATTCGCTTTTTTACCGTTCCACGGTATATGCCAATGAAAAGCTCGGTATATCGCGCGAATTTATATATACTGAGGTAATACCGGACTTCATACTCATGCCCTGCGTCGGCACATACGGCGTAATGTGGCAGGAAATAGAGGGCCGCAACAGGCTTTCGCCCGCCCGCTGTATGCTTCCCATACTTTGTTCGGGAAAGCTTGATTCCATTATGCTTAATCTTTTCGGGCGCTTCAGATGGGAGCTTTGCAAGAGAATTCAGGGTCAGTACTGGAATGTCCTCGCGGAGAAATCCCTTACCTCAGAGTACTACGATTACCTTCAGTTTTACAAGAAAAACCACGAGATTACGGATGCCGCCAAAGAAAAAATCAAGTCTGCGCTTACCTCATGCCGCAACAATTACAGCCTTGTATTCGCGAAAGATTACGAGCAGTGGGTTGTGTACGAATCCTTGGGCTCCAGCAGACTTAACAAGGTTTCCCGGCTTATTTTTGCAAAATACTGCCCCTTCAATAAAACCATAAGGCAGAATTTGCAGGCTAATCCCGCCTACACGAGGGATTTTGAACTTTTTGAACGCCAAAGACACCCTCAGAAAAAGCGCATAGAAACAATATGCCGCACCTTTGAGGCAAAGGGCATTGAAATTCCGAAGGAAATTGCCGACGCGAGGGAATATCTTTCGAGGTAAAATATGTTAGCATCGGTGCTGAAACTGATTTTTGCAGGTGAACGAGCGGAAATCATAGAGGAAGCCGTACGTAAAATAATACCTCTTAAGCAGACAATGTAAACAAAATCTACTTAAGAGGTGTTTTTTAGAGAGTATGAAAGTTTTTCTGTAAATAGCTATAAGTGGTAGGTCTTCTATGATAAAATCTAAATCATAGGAGGCCTATTATTATGGCAAACAGAAAAAAGGAAGTTTACAAAGTAAAA
>JAAVHB010000115.1 GCA_014799955.1 Butyrivibrio sp.
TGATAAACAGCCGGAATCAATGCAAGGGAGCATAAGGCGATCCAAAGACGCCAATTGAATTTTTTGAGTTGACCAAATACCTCTTTCATAATATACCTTTGTACAATCCTCGCATACTGATTTAAAATTTTTGCAACACCGTATGCCCCACTGAAAAGCTGAAGAAACATCAACTATTCCATAATATGTTTTTGCCGTCGCATATTATATATGAACGCAGTAAGTTGTACACCGAAATCGTAGCATAAAACGGTATGTTTTTCAAGGTATAATGAGTTTCGTGTAGGAGGTTGAACTCTCACATTATAACTAAATTTAACGATTACTTTTGTTTTTACTCTGCATTGCTTCTTTCATTTTTGCTCTTGTATCATAAATATTTTGAATTTCCGCATCAATGTCCACAGTCGGATAATGAAGTCCGCTCTTTAACGCCTGCACCATCTGTTCGGTGCGATTGCGAATTTTATATTCTTTTCCGTCTTTAATAAAGATGTTGCCTGTTTGGCCGAAAATCAGATGTACATCATACTTTTCGCATTGGTCGTGCAGCTTTTTTACCCACTCATAATGCAAAGGTCGCGAACCAAGATAATTCTCTCCGCCGGCTAACACGGCTTCGATTTTTCCCGTAGCCAAATATTTCTCCAGATCTACTTCGCCGATAAACGGCTTGACACTGACCCAGTTGTGTTTCGAGGGTATCTCCAACAGATAAGGAATTCTTTCATCTACCCGCTTCTGATTTTCGGCGGAAACGGCAAACTGTACGTTATCCCAGCCATCGCCCCAATCCTGAGGAAGACAATTTTTAATCCGTTCGGCACGCTTTGTCAAAAGAGAAAATGTAACGTTTGGTCTTTTACGAATAATTTCCCATGCCTCTTCCCTCCAAACGTCGGCTTCTTCCAGAAAAAAATCGCTCGCCATACAGACCCGTACAAAAGCGCCGTCCGGCATTTTATAACTGCCGTCTCTGCTTTTTTTGACAGGCAAATTAAATCCGGATTTGTTTCTGACAACCTCATTTGTATCTCTTCCGTAACGCTTGTCCAGGAAAAACGCATAGCAGTTTTGGCAGCCCTCCGAACATTTGTGGCAGCCGTGCCACGGGTTCCATATCAGGTCGTGAATATCCATAAGCAATACCTCACTTTAAAGTTTTTAATGTTTTATTTGTGTCATTCAGAATTTGCAGCAGCAAATCAAATTTCTTTTCACTGAGCGATTCTTCTATTTTCTGCAAATACAATTTCATAGTTTCCGCGGTTTTTGCTACCAAATCTTTTGCCTTATCCGTTGGCAAGACATAGAAACTGCGCTTATCCTCTTTTGCCGCTTCTCTAATGATATATCCCTTTTTTTCAAGTACTGTAATATGCGATGTTATCATCGGTTTTGATACGTCAAGCAGCTTTGCAAGCATGCGCGGAGTATATGTGCCCTTTTTTTGAACAATGATATTCAGCACACCCATTTCACTGGGTCTGATCGGAAGATCTTTCTTCAGTTCATTGTATCCCTTACAAAATAAAGAAAAAACCGCATTTGCCTCAAAATATTTATCCATCAGTCTCTCCGCGCAGAATATGGTTAATGTACATTAACTATATTCTACACGGATTCTTCCATAATGTCAACAGATATACTTGAAAAGAAAAAAACAACAAGTTTCATGTTACCGAAACTTGTTGTTTTTTGATGCGGATGGCGGGACTTGAACCCGCACGATGTCACCACCGGCAGATTTTGAGTCTGCTGCGTCTGCCATTCCGCCACATCCGCGCGCTTGATTATATTATCATACATTTTTGCAAAAAGCAAGTATTATTTCTTCCGGATAATAAATAATCTCTTACGAGTTCTATTCTCACACAAACATACCGATCACATATTACTAATAAGAAGGATTACGGTCCGCAGCCGTTCGTTACGAACATATATAATGCGACCGTACAAAACGCGAACTACCGCACGGCGCTATGGACCGGACAGCATTTGCAGCTTACTCTGATGTGCATCCCGGTATGCGGAGAAATAGGTCTGGAGGTACATCCTGAAACCGATTACGCTCCAAAACAGGTACAAGCCGAACAGCTTCACATTTCTACCTGTCCGGAGGTCTCATTAGAAAAATATGCGTACTTACCGTTTATTCCGACATCCATTGAGGAGTTTTCAAAGCATACTTCCAATTGAGCGTCATATGGAAAATCCTCTTCAAATATTTCCGATATAATTGCTCTTATTTCTTCCCGGCTATCTTCCGTATACAGACGCACCTTAAATTTATCATATGAGCGCTGCGTAAAATGAAACTGTAATACCGCACCGTCGGTAACCTCGTTGAGCCTGTCTATCATCTTTACCAAAAGATATACATTTTATCAAAAATAAACATACGTTTTAGGTGCTGCTATTAAACAGCAAAATGTTTTCCGTCCTCGTACCAGCTTGCCTCGTCACTGTATGTAATACCTGCATTCTTTCCCGCCGTCATCAATGACTCCTGCAAATCCGCATCTCCGTCACCGTACGATTTCACCGCCCTGCCAAGGACTCATATGAAAATAATTCCGAAGCCTATTATTTTTCTCTTCATAGCGGTTACATTCCCTCTGTTTTTTATGATAAATACAAAATATTATTCACCGCCGAAATACTTTTCTATTATCTCCTTTTCTTCCTCGGTAAAGTCCATAGCCTTTACCGCATCAAGCCACGGGTTATCCTGCCACTGGATTTCTCCCATTGTATACGGAATAATACTCCATTCCGCTTCTCCCTTGTCAAACGGTTCATAAGCTGATTTTCCGGATAAATAACACTTCCCCGTAATGCATAGAAAAAACAATGAATTGTACTCGTGGCTGCTTATACATAATTTATCCTGCTCGCCCAGTTTAAGTCTCTCTATCACACGTTTTACAAGCTCTGTGCGCTGACCGTCAGTAAGCTGCGCGTATGCCTCCGGCTGCGCAAGTACGACCTCAAGCATATCCAATGTATGCGTATGCCGACAGCCGGACATATACGCCATAAACAGCGAAAAATCCTCGTCCTCCATTCCCTCATGGTATTCGGGCATATTTTCTGTTTCCGCCATATATTTTTTCATGTATTCTCCGGCAAAATCCTCTCTTCTCAATGATTCTTCCAGCGCGTTGCTGTGGGCTATATTCTGATTAAATTCATACTCAAACAAAATAGGATTCATGGGCGTTCTTAACGCCATTATCCACCCTACGTTACAGCCATAAGACCAAAGTACATCTACCAATTTTTCCGTTGATGCCTTAGCCGCAAGCTCATCAGGAATATAATAGCTCACGGTTCCGGTGCTCTCGTCAATACCGGTTATTTCCTGTTTAATTCCATGATAATCAAACGTTCCGCTGCTCTCAAGGTCTCGCGGTTCAAAGGGCAGTCTAAGATTTCCTTCGGAATCAAGCCATTCCTCCGCCGAATATATAAGAGGCATTATTTTATTATGCTCTTCTTCATATTCTTTGTCATGACGCTCCATCAGGTCATACGCTTTATAAGATTCACCGGTCTTTCCGACATATTTTTCAATAAGGCTTTTATATTTTACCGTTTTGTATGTTTCGCTTTCCGTGGTTTCAGAATCGTTTTGTGTATTCGCTTCGTTACCGCCATAATTAGATTTTTTCATAGCGCAGCCGGATGTAAAAAGCACCAATGCAGCCGATAGAGCCATAGCTTTGAATATCAATCTTTTTTTCATAATATATACCCTCTTTTACCTGTCAGTACCTATATAGCGTTCGACCACGCTCCGCTCTTCTTCTGTCAGTTTCATTTTTCTTACTGCATCAAGCCACGGATTAGCTTCCCATGTACACTCTCCCATCTTATCAGATACATAGTTTTCGTTGGTTATACATCCAAAAAAGAAGGAGATTCCGTCATTGTCTCTGACCTTTTCCGCCACAATCACACTTTTTACAAGTTCCACACGCCGTTCCTCGGTAAGTTGCTCGTATGTTTCCGGCTGTCCCAATATAATTTCCACAAAGTCGAGCATCCAGCTTTTATCAATTAAAAAACCGTCTTTATCATTCTCAGCCAGACTCTCATAATATTTAGGAACAGCATATAAATCCAAAGCATACTCTATATATCTGTCAAGATATACATCGGCAAAATCTTCTCTTCTCAGAGATTCCTCCAAAGCGTTACAGCGCTTAACCATCATTTCAAATCCGGCTAACTCTATATCTCCAACCGCAAATAAACCGCACGTTGCCGCACAGCGCAAACTTATATCCGCCAGTTCTTCTACGGACGCTTTCACAGCCAATTCATCCGGAACATAAAAGCTGGCATACGAAGCTGTGCCGTCGTTCAAAAGCGTTTCCCAATCAAACGGTAATTTGAGCTTCCCGTCTGAATCCAGCCACTCGCTTGCAGGAAGCATACAGGCTATTGTGTCATCATTGTCATCCCATTTTAGTATTTCATCATAGGCTTTATATCGGCTTCCCGGTTCACCGACATATTTGTCGATAAGGCTTTTATATATAACAGTCCCGGAAGATTCACTTTGTTCGGTTGACTCAGCACTTCCGGATTCGCCCATAGCATATGAAGATTTCTTCGCTCCGCAGCCCGATGTCAAAATGGAAATAGAAAGTACAAATGCAATTATCACAAATAGTGACATTCTTTTCATAAATGATAGCCTCGTTTTATCTTTTTTAATTCAGTGTAATAATGGTATGTTCATCAGCGTTTTACAAAATATTTCTCCAGTATCTTCTGTTCTTCCTCGGTAAATTTCATCCTGTTTATCGTATCGAGCCACGGGTTGTTGTCGCGCTCAATTGCGCCCGCGACTCCTTCCTTCAAGCCTGCGTTTGTAACAGGTATTTCCGCCATGTCGGCAGGCAGATACAATTCTCCCGCGATACAGGCAAAAAACCGAGTCCAATATTCTTCCGAATCTCGAAAAAACAGTTTTCCTTCCTCTCCCTGCTTTTCTCTTTCCAGAACGCGCCTTACAAGCGTTTCACGCTGTTTATATGTGAGCTGTTCATATGCCTCCGGCTGCGCGAGCAGGACCTCGATAACATCAAGCGTATCTGTTTTACGTGATAATTCCACATACCGCGGGTAGTCCGTTCTTTCACACTTTTCCGGTGTATTTTCAGTTTCAGCCATATATTTTTCATAATATACTTTAGCAAAGTCTGACCTTCTCAGGGATTCCTCCAGAGCATTGCTATATGATAAAAGAAACGCAAATTGATGTTCATACTCATAGTAACAATTATATCTTGCAGAAACCCAAGTAGTATACCCGCCATTATAGCCATAGCTTATAAATATCTCTGCCAATTCTTCAGTGGTTGCATTAGCAGCTATTTCATCGGGGACATAATAATTTTCCATAGCTCTAACAGGATATGCCACTTCATAACTAATTCCTTCATAAACCATAGTATCCATTTCTTTAATGTCATCGGGGTTAAAAGGCAGCTTAATTTTTCCGTCAGCACCAAGCCATTCCTCCGCCGTATGCTCAGCTGATATATGTTTGTTTAGCATATAGTTATGCGCCATATATGGTTCTCCCGACTTGCTTACATATTTCTCTATAAGGCTTTTATACTCCGCTACTTCTTGAGTTTCTCCCTCTGCGGCTGTATTTTCGCTCTCAAATAATTTCCCGACATAGGAATATTTCTTCGTCCCGCAGCCCGATGTCAAAAGAGAAGAAGCTACCGCTAATGCAACGATTACAAATGCAATTCTTTTTTTCATAAATAAAACCCTCCATTTTTATTTTGTTGATGTATTATAGTAATAGTAATTAACAACATTTCCCGTTCCATGCTCCATATGACATATTCCGGCACTCATCGGACCTTTAATAATAGGTCCTCCTGCCCATTTTCCAATCACAATGGGATCATATTGGTAAATTTCATTTCTATGCGTTGCATCAACCA
>JAAVHB010000116.1 GCA_014799955.1 Butyrivibrio sp.
GACGAATACAAAGGAATTTCTTTGTGGGATAACGATTATTCTTTTTACGGAACTTTGGAAGCTGCTTATGATATAAGAGATGAAAACGGATGGGACGGTGACCTCGTTGATACCTACTTTATCTTTGTTCCGTTGGACGGAGAGGAGGAGGGCGCGGCAAACGAAATACTTGGAGACGCAAAGGGCTTTTGCGGATATGCGACTCAGATAAATGACGGAGAAGGAACCTCAAGAGGTATATCCTTCCATGATATGCGTGTCAAAATAACCTACGACCCCGAAACGATGCTCGTAACCAAGGTCGAGCCCGCGGAGAAGGAGCAGGCGGCGGACGCGCAGTAAACCTTTAAACTTTGTGGGTTCCGGCATAAAATTTTAATTAACGTAAAAAGCTGCCCTGCGGAAATTCCGCTCGGCAGCTTTTCTTTAATATTCCGTGAGTATTCTCAGCGCTTCGTTTTTGATTATGACAGAGCAGTGCTCTTCAAGATACGGAATGGTGGCATAGTTGCTCTTGAGCTTTCGCCCGTACTCCGACAAAAGATTGCAGATGCGGAACATATCGCCGTTATCGTCAAGAACTCCCGTCAGCGCAAGGTAATATACGCCGGTTGAGGCGCGGTAAAGGCGGCTTGTGCCATTGAAACCCGCTCCGGTATTGGCGGCGGCTTCGGAAATTTTTTGCCATGAATCAAAGGAATAGATTCTGGTGGTTTCCTCAAGTTCGCCGCAGGAAGGCTCCTGAACCTTTCCCGCTATGGTTTCGGACATAGGAATGAAGCCGTCGTTTGAAACGGGAGCCAAAGGAAGCTCCTGCCTGTCGATATAATCTTCATGATTGGCGGCTTCGTCAATATCCTCAAGGTCCATAATTCCCTGTATGGCATTGTTTTCGTAATCGTAGCCGTCCTCCGCTCCGTCTATTGGAGTAAAATTGGCAAGCTTGGAGTCAAGCTCATCGGGGTCGTCAACCTTGGTGATTATCAGCACAATGCAGTCGGCGGACATCGGAATCGCTTCAATCATCAATGGAATGTCATCCGCTTCAAATCCGAATTCGTTTGATGCCTGTTCTATCATATCGTGAAAAAGAAGCTTTGCTTTTTCGGTTCCGTATGCAAGCTCGCTTATTTTAAGCTCCCGCGAAAGCAGGTCGCCACGGTTTAAGGTGCAACGAATCTGAGTGTCGCTGATTTTTTCAATCTTCATCTTTTTCACATCCTGTCTTTAATTTTATTGTAGTTGTAGTATTAGTATACAGCATAAGTTTTAGTAATGTAAATATTGATAAATGAATTTTTAGTGGATAAAATGTAAAAATTTGCTAAAAAAATGTCGGTTTGTCCGAAATAAGGAAAAAGTTTGGTATTTTGTAAATATTTTTGCAAAAAGCGGACAGCCTGTAATTCTAAATTTTTTATAAATTTACAAAAAGCGCTTGCCAAATTCGACAAAAGCGTATATTATTTTCACTACAGGATACATATTGAGATACGGATGCACCGGGAGATGGTGTTATTCAAAAAGGTGATATTTTGTTCAGCAGATACCGAATTGAAGAGCTGCTTGGAACAGGCGCCTTCGGTGAGGTCTATCTTGCCGAGCATCTCAATCTAAAGGTTATTCGTGCACTTAAGTGCATCAGCAAATGTCGGGACATTCACCGGACTGCGGTCAGGGAAGCCGACATTCTCAAGAATCTGAGACATCCTGCTATTCCTATAATCTACGATATAGAAGAAAATGACGAGTGCGTATGCATTATTGAGGAATATGTTGAAGGATTGTCGCTTAGTTCATTACTATCAGACAAAGAAAAGTTACCGATCAGGCAAATTACGGAGATAACGCTTGAGCTTTGCGGCGTTGTGGAATATCTGCACGGCAGGGGAATTCTGCATCGCGACATCAAGCCGGAAAATATTATTTATGACGGCAAAAGTATCAGGCTCCTTGACTACGGTAACGCAGCCGGCGCCGATGACAGGCGTGCGCCCGCGATGGGAACAAAATGGTATGCCGCGCCGGAGATGTATACGGGAAGTACATCCGACGAGGGCGGCGATATTTATTCAATCGGGGCAGTCATGCTTACGGCGGCAACCGGCAGAAAAGACATTGAAGGACTGAAGGAAATCCGCCCACGGGAATTTGCCGGAATTGTCAGGAAATGTCTTTCGCATTCAAGAAAAGAGAGATTCCGCTCCGTCGCGGAGCTTAAGAAGGCTCTTTTCAAAATTCAAAAAAATAAATCCGTATCAGATACCGTATCCTTGCGCATCGCTTTTGCCGGTGCATACCCGCATTGCGGAACCACACACTGTTCGCTTATAGCCGCCCGAACTCTTTCAAAAGCAGGGTTTGCGGCTGTCGCCAGAGAGTGCAACGAAAGCCGTGATTTTATGGAGATTATAGGGGCGGCGGGACGTGTAGTTTTTGACAGAGGGGTATACACGGCGGACGGAATCTGCATGATTCCCTATTACTGCGGATGCGCGGCGACGGAATATGAGGACAGATTTGACAGGATAGTATGCGATTACGGCTGCGTCAGCGAGACAAATTCGGAGGAAATCACAAGCGTTGATTATATCTGCCTTGTTACGGGCGCGAAGCCCTATGAGCTTAAGCGGACAAAGGCGCTTACCGCGCGATTGTCGGAATCGGCGGAGGGGATTTCCGAAAGACTTTATACGGTGATTAATTTTGCCGGAAGAGTAAGAATCGGAGAGCTTGCGGCGTACGGTATTGTCAACCCTGTCAGAATAACTTATCAGCCGGAGCCGGATAAGTACCAATACCACTGCAAAGGATTTGTGTCTGAATATGATAAAAAGAAGCATCGTTTCAAAAAATAACCGCAAAAGCGCATCCGTCGGAATAATCGGCACCGCGGGCAAAACGGGAGCTACACACCTCGCCGTAATGCTTGCCGTGTTTTTGGCGGCGGTTGCGGGAGCCCGTGTGGCTTTGGCGGAAATGAACGGCAGCGGCTGCTTTCGGCAGGCTGAAATTATACTGAGTAATAATTTTTCTAAAAAATACGGCAAAATTAAAAGGTTAATTTCAATTTATACGCAGTCGGACGGTTCGGAAATCGCCGGGATTATGTCGGAGGGCTACGATTATGTGATTATTGATTTCGGATGTGATTTTGAGCAAAACAGACAGCAGTTTCTTATGTGTGGAGTAAAGCTTGTTGTCGGAAGCCTGTCATGGTGGAAAATCCATGAGTACGTGGGCTTTGCCGCGAGGACGAGGGGAGAAGCCTCCAGAAGCAGATGGAAATTTCTGGCGGTTTCGCCGGTACCTGAGGGAATACGGTATCTCAAGAAAAATTTCGGAATTTCGGTAGGCGCAATTCCCTGCGAGCCCGACCCCTTCTGCCTCGGAGAGCAGAGCATGGATTTTTTGCAGGAGCTGACATGCGGATTTTTCTGACGGTCCTGAAAACGGAAAAGTCTTTATATCACAAATGACTTCCTTGCATTGCCATATGTAATACTGCACAGCGGACCGTTACGGGAGGATTTTTGAATGAAAACCGATAAAAATTATAAGTCAGCCCTTAAAGAAGAATTGTTAAGTCTGAGAGAAAGCGGAGTCACCTTCCGTGTGGACGGTGTCGAGGTTGAGCCGGAAGACTGTCTTGTTGACAGGCTTCTTGACGAAAGTGACTGCACATATATGAGAAATTACGAATTTAAGGGTGGTAAACTAGTAGAGATTGAATTTGAAAAAATAAATTTAAAGCAGACAACATAACCCCTTTATGTGCTTTAATTAGGTAAGATGAGCGGTGCGGCTTGCAATGAAGCCGTGCCGTTTTATCTTATATATCTTTTACGGATTTAATTATATATAAGTATTAATTTGAAATTTCTTGACTACTTATATAAATAATGATATGATTATATAAAAATAGGAATCATAAATGATTTAAAGATATTATAAATTATTTTAAAAGGAGATTTTTGATGAGAAAAATAAAAAGGAGTGCAGCAATATTTTTGGGTATTCTTATGACGCTTTCATTGTATACCGGGTGCAGTAAGGATAACAATAGTGATAGTGATACCAAAATAAATGATGTAAGTTATGGGAAGGGAGTCAAGAAGATTTATGCGAATTTGATAAAAGAGTATGCGATTTTTACTAATGTAGCCTTTTATGATTTCATAAGTAATAAAAAAATTTCATCACATAGTGGCAAGGTTACACTGGAAGCAAGTACGTATGCGTCAACCGAGTTATATATTCTGGCAGAAGATGGAAATGAATATTGGTTGAGCACAAATGTTGCATTAAATAAATTTCCTTCTTCTTTTAGACTATATACGAATTATGAAAAGACTGCTTATGACACTTATTTAAAGAAATAAAAACATTTTTTATTTATAATAAGAGGTAGAATATGAAAAAGAAAATCTTAATTATTATTGTTATTATTATATTAATTGCGGTACCTGTATCTATATTTTTTACATTAAAAATAACTGGAAATAGAATGGCAAACGGTACATATTATGCTGTGGATTGTGAGGAATATCCGGATGCCTATGTTGTAGTCAGGGGAGAAACACTTCAATTCTATAATATAGATTTGAACGCAATATATAGAGAAGATCAGTTAAACAGTGTTTATATGAAACAGAATAATGAAAATATTTTATTTGATACTGGATTAACAGATGAGGAATTACTTGAATTATCAGATTTAAACAATATGTTCGTAACGAATTCATATAAATATGAGCCTGAAGATAGATGGAAAGAAGGGACATATATATATTATTACAGATGTCTTAGCTATGGGAATTGGTTCGGGCTGCATTTACTGTACGATTCATGGAATAAGACCATAACTATAAACAATTACCAATTAAAGATAACCTTTGAGAAGAAATAGAATTTATGAAGAAGAGAATCTTAATAATCATCATTGTTGTTTTGCTGATTGTATTACCAATAGCAGTAAACTTTCTGTTTAAAATAAATTCAAATAGAATGGCAAACGGTACATATTATGCTGTGAATTGTGAAGAATATCCGGACGCCTATGTGGTTGTCAAAGGAGAAACAATACAATTTTATAACATAGATTTAAATTCTATATATAGAGAAGATCAATTAAACAGTATATATGAAGACCATAACAATGAGAACCTTTCATTCAGAATAGAAGTGACGGATGAGGAACTTCTTGAGATGTCGGATTTGAACAATATGTTTGTAAACAATCCGTATAAATATGACCCTGAAAAAGGATGGAAGGACGGAACATTTGTGTTCTATTATAGATGTCTTAGTGAAAAATATTGGTTTGGTCTGGGCTTGCTGTATAATTCATGGGATAGGACAATAAAGATAACTAATTATCAGTTGCAAATTACATTTAAGAAGAAATAGGGTTTATGAAAAAGAAAATATTAATAATCATCGGAATTATCTTGTTGATTGCGATACCGATAGCAGTTAATTTCTTGCTTAAAGTAAACGCGAAGAGAATGGCAAACGGTACATATTATGCTGTGAATTGTGAAAAATATCCGGACGCCTATGTGGTTGTCAAAGGAGAAACAATACAATTTTATAATATAGATTTGAATGCGACGTATCGGAAGGATCAATTAGATAGTATATATATGAAACAGAATAATGAAAATCTTTCATTTGATACAGGGTTGACAGACGAGGAGTTGCTTGAGTTGTCGGATTTAAACAATATGTTTGTAAACAACCCCTATAAATATGACCCTGAAAAAGGATGGAAGGACGGAACATTTGTGTACTTATTGCGCTGTGATGGATATGAAAGATTGTTTGGATTATATTTATTGTACGATTCATGGAATAAGACCATAACTATAAACAATGACCAATTAAAGATAACCTTTGAGAAGAAATAAGCGGTTATCAGAGCGGTGAATAAGAATGATAGAAACAAAAAATCTCGGTAAAAGCTATTCGGACGCTTCGGGAGAGCTGTGGGCGGTAAAGGAACTGAATATTGAGATTAAAGCAGGCGGCTTTGTCAGTATAGTAGGACGTTCCGGCAGCGGCAAAACTACGCTTCTTAAAATGCTGGGTGGGTTACTTAAGCCTACAGAAGGAAGTGTTATGATTGACGGGCAGAATTTGTATCTTATGACGGAAAAGGAGCTTGCAAAGTATCGATGTAACCGAATCGGATTTATATTTCAGGATTATTTTCTTGAGGAAATGTATACCGTATATCAGAACCTTGAAATTGTGCTGATGATTTCAAAGGTTCCGTATGGAAAACGCAAGGAAATGATAACAAAGGCTCTTGACGAGGTGGGGATGTTACATAAAAAGGATTCGTATGTAAAGACTCTTTCGGGAGGCGAAAAGCAAAGGGTGTGCATAGCAAGAGCGATAGTAAATAATCCGGATATTCTGTTTGCGGATGAGCCGTGCGGGAACCTTGATTATGAAAACGGACAGATTGTTATGAGTATGCTCAGGAAACAAAGCGAAGAAGGAAAGACGGTTGTTTTGATTACTCATAATCTGGAAGATGCAAAGCTCACCGATATAATAATCACTCTGAAAGACGGAAGTATTATTAAGCATGAAGACAACGGACACGTTTAAACTGGTAAAACATGAATACAGTTACGGAAAGTCGGAATGGATTTCTGCTGTTTTAATGCATACGGTAATTATAGGATGTATTCTGCTCACTATGACTATAGCAACGGAATTCAATCATGCATGTAATGATTATATGTCGATGATTTATCCGGACGGCTACACATTTTATCTTAAGGGATTTGAGCCGGAGGATTCCGACTGGCTGGAGAAAAGGGGATTTACGGATATTTCCGTTTTCTCCGAGGGCTCCGGCGGAATGGCTACCATAGAGAGCATTGAAAAGATATGGCGTTATAAATTTCAGGCTTTATTCAGCGGAAGGGATTTGTGGAACGAGGACACCGACCTTATGCTTGAGGTTATTCTTTTTGGGGGTATTGTATTTGCGGCAATTGCGGTAATTCTTTTTATTGTAATGGTCAACAGCAACTCCAATTCGTTTTCCATGAAATTAGATGAGCGCGGAAGATATATAAGGATGCTCAGGCGATTGGGAGCGACAAAACGGGATTGCATCAGAATTTTTGCGCTCTTTTTCATGATGAGAGGGCTTGCGGTGCTGGTTCTGTCCGTTTGCCTGAACGCGGTAATTATCTGCCGTATAAATAAATATATAGCTGATGTTATGCATATAAAGACAGCTTTTTCTGTGTTTAAGCCTACGGTAATAGCGGCAATAGCCGTTTTGGGAGTATTGATGATATGTCTTTCCTTCAGAAGAGTATGGGGTCAAAAGAATGAGCTATAGAGATATATGGTCAGTGGCGCTGCGTAATCTTAAGGCAGGTAAAAAGAATGCCAGAAAAATAATTTTTGGAGTAGGTTTCGCGTTCACGCTTGTTTATTGCTTTGTTGCAATAGTATGGTTTTATAAGGATTATAAAAATAATTTTCAAAAAAATTATAAGAGCAGCTGTTACTATTATGAATACCTTAATTCCGGAAATTCAGACGGCGGAGTAGGTGAAGTGATAAAGTCCACCGAAGGGCTGGCGAAGGAATACGGTGCGGCAGAGAGCGCTCTTATTATTGATCTGGAGCTTAAGGATACGGATGAATTCCTGTGTGCCGAGATATTTGAGATAACCGTAAATGATATCCTATATACGCCGAAAATCTTTTATGTCGGGGGCAGCGAGGCGTATAAAACAATCAAAGGCGGCGGTTGGGAAATTTTATTGGGACTTTATAATGACGATTTAGGCGTTTTTCCGAAGACTGTATATGCCGGCATGTTGAATTACACAGGAAGACTTCCTTCCGAGCACGGCGAAATAATGCTTGACGACTATATTCTGCAGATTTACGGCATAGATAGTTCCGATGAAATAATAGGTGCGAATATCAGTCTGTCAATGCAGGGAGAAAATGAAGAAATAATTTGTGAGGATTATGTTGTCAGCGGTATTCTTAAGGCGGACGAATTGACAAAACGCGAAGAAAAAACATATCATGATTACCACTATGAGCATGTTTATATAAATTTAAAGGCTGAGGATGAAGAACGGTTTTCTTTATCCGGCAGCCGCAGGTTCTATTTTGCCGATTATGACAGCTATCTTAAAAACTGCAAATATGCGAAGGAGTTGCTGCAAATGGAGCTTGACTCGGATTATTTGGTAAACAGTAATTATTATGTAACCGAGAGAGGTACGGAAATCTGCATACTTAACTGGATTATGAAAAATATAGGAAGACTGCTTTTTATTCTGGTAGCCGTGATAATTCTGATAATTCTGTTCACTTTATTTTATATTATAAGATTTTACCGTATGAGAAATTTTCAGTATATGAAAATGCTTTCGTGTATAGGTATGGATAAAAAGGACAGAAGAAGGCTGTACAATTCGGAAATGCTTATAATGATATCCGGAGCGACAGCGGTTGCCGTGTATTTGTCGTTTATTTTTATTATGATATTTAACTACATTACTAATAATATTCTGAGTTACGGATTCACAATCAATCCTTATCTTGCGGTGGGAACAGTTATATTATGTGCCGCGGTGATGTGGGGATATAAATCGATAATTTCAATAAACATAAGGAGGTAATGTTATGGATAAACACATAAAGCTATTGGGCGTGATATTTATTATAAGTATCTTAATGCTTACAGGCTGTTCCAAGTCATCCTCGGCAGTGGATATGAGTACATATAGACTTGAATTTAACAGTAATATTTTTCGAGAAATAGACGCGGAGTTGGTCTATAAAATAGAATATTCCTTAGGTGGAATGGATGATGTGACAGTTTCCGATGACGCGAAAATAAAAGAGATAATCAGCCTTTTTAAAAATTTTGATTTAACAGAAAAGGCACCGCAGGAAGAAATCAGGGAAGGAGGTACGATTGTTAGAATTACAACCTCTAACGGAATTGTAAGCTTTGCAATGTTTGGTTCGGAAATACTCGGAAACGGAAGGTACTATGCGATAAATGAGAAAATAGGAAATGAGGCAGATGATTTATTCAAACAACTGTGGACAGAACACATAAGAGAACAGAAAATAAAATTTAGTGGCAGTATATTTAAGAATCTTGATATAAACTCAGTTTATGAAATAACCTATGATATAGGCGGGGCTCGGATTTTATAGTTTCGGATAAGGCCTCAATATCGGATATAATTAATCTTTTTAAAGAGCTTGATATAGAAGAAGGAATAATGACAGATGAGATGAAGGAAGGGAGTTCTATGGTTAATATTAAAACTTCTGACGGTGTGATAAGCTTCGGTATGTTGAGTTCGGAGTTTGTCAGTGATTGGAAGGTATATGGGATAAAAGAAGATAAAGGCGGAGACATAATGGAATATTTCAGGCAGCTTATGGAAAAATAGGGGTTTTTATGACTAAAGAGAAACTGTATGCCCTTGTAAAAGACAACGCCACTCATATGGATGAAAATATGATTATATCTGACGCATCACGCCTGATAGAGGATTTGGATTATGATTCGGTTGACCTCATGCAGCTTTTGATAGACATTGAGGACGAGTTTGGTGTTGATTTTCTTAATGACGATTTGCTGGGTGAAAAACTGTCTACTGTGGGAGCCATATGGGAGCTGTTGCAGAACAGGGACGGAGACAATGCATAATGACGGAAGAAAAAATAACCGAATGGATAAACGAAGTATATTCAACAGTGCCTCTCTATATTAATTATGCGGGCGAGGCGCGCCGAGAAATCAGAAATACGGCTGCTATGCCTATAATCCGTAAGCAGGATTTTGTTGATGCACAGGACGGATGTATTAATCCTGAGTATTATATTAAATATATGCGTAATGAATTAATGACGGTACAAACCTCCGGCTCAACAGGACATTATTTGCAGATTATGTGGGATAAAAGCAATTATCATTGTTCTATGGCGGAATTATGGCTCAGACGCATAAAATATCACGGAATATATCCGCATAATCGGTTAGCATATTTTTTTACAGACAATGATAATACCGGCTCGTATATAAGCAAGGAAAATGAATTTGGAATACCTAAGACAAGACTTATGCCTGAGTACATTGACAATTCGTATGATCATATCATGGACTGGAATCCGGAATGGATGCTGTTACAACCGAGTACTGCAGTGCTGCTGACTGAATATGTACGTAGGAAGAACAAGCCCGTTCCGGCTTCTTTGCGGTATATAGAGTTGTCGGGAGAAGTGCTGACCGATGAGGTCAGGGAAATGCTCAAGGAAACCTTTGGGTGCGAAGTGGCGAACCAATACGGAGCAAATGAGGTGAATTCCGTTGCTTACGAATGTCCGGAGGGTAATATGCATGTTATGACATCAAATGTATATGTTGAAATTGTGGACGATAAAAATAAATTGCTTTGTGACAGTATTAAAAAAGGTGAATGCGAGGAAAGCGGAAGGATTATTCTGACATCGCTTACCAATAAGGCAATGCCTTTTATAAGGTATGACATTGGGGATATCGGAGCAATATCGTGGAAAATATGTCCTTGCGGTTGTAAGAATCCCGTTTTGAGGCTGTACGGCGGCAGGAACAATGATTTTATTTTTGTAGATGAACACAACAGGATAAGTCCGTATGTTTTTGTAAGTATTTTCGACAGAATCAACAATTTTTATGACGGCGCAATAGTTCAGTTTTACATAGAGCAGCTTCGGTATGAGCTGTTTGAAATAAAAATATTGGCTGACGAGGAACTTGATAAAGAGGAAATTATAAGAAGCTTTAGGGAATGTTTGAATACGGATTTTTTAATACGAGCCAAGTACAATATAGAATTTGTAAAAGAGCCAATCAATACGGGGGTTGGCGGTAAGTATGCTTATTTCAGGAATCGAATAAATAAAGTCGGATAAAGGATGGGAAGATATGCTGCAGGATAGAAAAAGCTTTGCGGGCAGAATCGCAGATTCGGTAAGAATGTGCATGTACATGGTATGCGGAGTCAGAGAAAACAAATATAAACAGCCCAAATTTATTGAGAACAGCGCTCAGGACGGTTTATATTATCAACTGACAGCGCTTATAGATAAAGGCAAAATAAATGAAGCGGAGGATATTATGTATGAGCGTCTGAATCCTGAATTTAATGATGACTACTATACAATGCTGTGCTTATATGACTATATGAACGGACTGGAGGACGGCTTTTTACGGGAGAATAACTTTTCCAGAGAAGAAATCTTGGACGGAATAAAGGAAATCACTCATGCACATGATATGGATGGTATATATGAAAGCATTATATCAGAGCTGTGTTAGGCATTTAAGGGTATATTGGGACGTTTAGAAACGGAGTATATATGTAATAAGCAACGCTAAATTGATAATGGCGTTGCGGAATTAAGGGAGATGTTTGAAGAGTGGCATCATTAACTATTGCGGCAAATGATTTCAATTTGTTATTAATTAAAAACTAATAAATGATATTATGCCATGAATGTATTGACTGTTATTTCAAAAAAGGAGTATATTAAAATAAAATACGGCAAAAGGAGCTTTTATAATGAAAAAAAGTAAGAGAAGCTTAGTGCTTTTTTCATGTATTATCGCAATAGCGGTATATACAGGTTGTAGTAAAGGTGATAGCAATGATAAGGATGTTGAAATAAATGATGTAAACTACGCAAAGGGGAGTAAAAAAATTTATGTTAATCTATTAAAAGAATATGCAGATTTTACCAATGTAGCATTTTATGACTTTTATAATGACAGAAAGATAACATCATACAGTGGTAATGTTATTCGCCAGCTCGTATAGCTCTACAGAGTTATACATATTAACAAATAATGACGATTTGCATTGCATATCTACTAATGTTGCGTTGAACACATTTCCATCTTCGTTTAAATTATACACAAATTACACTAAGAGCATGTTCGATACTTATCTTAAAAAATAGTGCAGGAAGTTTGATAATTTGTTTAGTCAAAGGAGCTTTATATGAAAAGTAAAACATTAATAATCATTGGAATTATTATTTTGATAGTAACACCATTTGCTGTAAATTTCATGTTAAAAATCAACTCTGATAAAATGGCAAACGGAATTTATTATGCCGTGGACTTTGAGGAATATCCTGATGCATATGCTGTTGTCAAAGGGGAAACAATACAGTTTTACAATATAGATTTGAATGCGATATACCGTGAGGAACAACTGAATAGAGTGTATCAGGTACATAATAATGAGAATTTGTCGTTTCAGATTGAGGTTACGGAAGAAGAGTTGCTTGAAATGTCAGATTTAAATAATATATTTGTGAATAATCCATATCAATATGACCTCGGAAATGGTTGGAAAGAGGGGACATTCGTGTTTTATTATCCATGTATTAGCGACAGGTATTGGTTTGGACTGCATTTGTTGTATGATTCATGGAACAAAACAATAAAGATAAATAATAGTCAACTGCAGATAACCTTTAAGAAGAAGTAGAATCTTATGAAGAAGAAAATATTAATAATCATTGGAATTATTCTGTTGCTTGCAATACCGATAGTTATTTTTTTTACACTGAAAATAACAGGAAAAAGATTTGCGAACGGAACTTATTATGCCGTAGACTGCGAAGAATATCCAGACGCATATGTAGTTGTTAAGGGTGAAACTATACAATTTTATAATATAGATTTAAATACTACATATAGCCAAAAACAGCTGGACGATATATATGAAGCTCATAACAATGAGAATCTTTTATTCAGAATAGAAATAAGCGAAGCGGAATTGCTTGAGCGGGCGGATTTAAATAATATTTTTGTGAATAACCCATATGAATATAATTCTGAAAAATGCTATAAGGAAGGAACATTTATATATTATTATCCTTTTATGACTTACAGTAATCTGATGGGGTTGGATATAGTGTATGATTCATGGAATAAAATTATAAAAATAGACAATTACCAACTGAAGATAACCTTTAAAAAGAAGTAGAAGCTTATGAAGAGAAAAACATTAATAATCATTGGAATTATTGTTATAATTGCAATCCCATTCGCCATAAATTTTATATTAAAAATCAATTCTGCTAAAATAGTAAATGGGACTTATTATGCCGTAGACTGTGAGGAATATCCCGATGCATATGCCGTTGTTAAAGGAGAAACAATACAGTTTTACAATATAGATTTGAATGCGATATACCGTGAAGAACAATTAAATGGTGTATACAAAGCTCATAACAATGAGAATCTTTCTTTCAAAATCGACGTAACAGAGGAGGAATTGCTTGAATTGTCGGATTTGAACGATATGTTTGTAAACAATCCATGTGAATATGACTTGGGCAAAGGCTGGAAAGACGGAACATTTGTGTATGTCTTCCGCTGTGTAAGATACAAGGACTGGTTTGGTTTGTATTTTTTGTATGATTCCTGGAACAGAACATTAAAGATAAATAACAGTCAGTTACAGATAACCTTCAAAAAGAAATAAGCTATTACAAAAGCCGAAAGTTAATACCGTTATTCCGAATGCGGCTGTTTTTCTGTGCGTTGCGTGCTTTGGCATTGCAACGCTCTTTGTATATGTGATATAATATGAGTACTTAGCGAGGTTTTACGGGCTTAGTTGTCATGGTATAATAAGCGCAAGCTATGCCAAAACCAATCAGAACCGAAACAGAGAGGTGCCGATTTGATAAATAACAGAAAATACACGAATAATGAGGATTCGGACGATTATATATTTGAAGACGAGCAGGAGCTTGAGGAACAGCTTGAAGAGCAGACCGAAGCGCCTGATATTGAGGAAATAGCGGTTACGCTTGATGAGGGCGAAGGAGCGGGAGAAAATGCCGAACCGACGCCTCCCGAACAGCCCGAGCAGAAGACGCAGGAGGATTACGCAGAGCTTTACGGTGAGGGAGAGCCGCCAAAGCCCGGAAAGCGTAAGCGCATTATAATTATTGCGGCGGCAGTTGCGCTTATTGCGGCGGCTTTGCTTGCGTCCGGAATTATCATACATAAGTTTACGCCCTCCAAGGCAAGGGTGGATTACAACGAGTATTTCGGCGTTGAGGGAAACGAAGCGATTTTGATATTTAACTACGGGAAATCGGACTATAAGGTTAAGCTTTCGGACGGCGGATTTTATGTGGAGAATTCTTTTTTGAAGGAGAATTTTACGGACAAGTTTTATTACGACGAGAGAAATAATGAGGTGCTTTACACCACGGCGACTGAGATTTATACCTTTCCTATAGGGGAAAAAAGTTATGACGCGGACGGAGAGAGTCGGCAGACAGAACGCCCGGTTGCGATAAAGGATAACGGCACGCTGTACATTTCCGTTGATTTCGTGTCGGAAAGATGCGATATGGTCTGGCGCGGATACGAAAATCCCGACAGGCTGGTAATAGTTGACGGCGGTTCCGAGTATATGAAAACAATTTTAAATGATGAGTATGTCGTAAGAGAGAGCGCGTCCATAAAAGGGGCTGTCATGGAAGATACATCGGACGGAGCGGATACTATGTGGATGCTTGCCGACGGGGATGCAAACGCGGCGCAGGGACAGGAATGGTTTAAGGTGTTCTCGGAGGACGGGCGCGGCGGATATGTGCGTTCCGCCCACACAACGGGCGCGGCGGTGCGGTATACCTATGATTCGGGGTATGAGAAGGAAGAGTACCCCGCACAGACAAGAAATCACGATATTCTCCTTGTATGGCACGCGGTTTATGACATAAATGACAACGGTAAGATAGAAGAACTGCTTGCGGACAGCAAGGGTGTCAATACTGTTTCGCCTACATGGTACAAGGCGGTTGACGCGGAGGGAAATATCTCGTCAATGGCGGATAGGGACTATGTGGAATATATTCACGGACTCGGAATGGAAATCTGGCCGCTGATAAGCGATTTTACCTCGGTTGACGGGGACGGCTGGGACGAGAAGGCGCTTTTGTGCAATACGGCATCAAGACGCCGTTTAATTCAGAATATAATGGCGGAAATAAACGATTACGGTTATGACGGCATAAATATTGATTTTGAAAAGGTTTCGCAGGACGCGGGCGACGGATATATACAGTTCATCAGGGAGCTGTCGATAAGCTGCCGCAAGGCGGGGGTGGTGCTTTCCGTGGATAATTACGTGCCTAAGCCGTATAATATGCAGTATAACAGGTCGGGGCAGGGAGAGTGCGTCGATTATGTGATTGTCATGGGCTACGACGAGCATTACGCCGGAGGAAGCGAAGCCGGTTCTGTGGCGTCGATAAGCTTTGTAAACGAGGGTATTTCTGAAACGCTTAAGGAGGTACCGAGAGAAAAGCTGATAAACGCGGTTCCGTTTTACACAAGAATGTGGATTGAAGGACCGGACGAGGAGGGGAATGTCTCTCTTTCCTCAAGAAGCTACGGAATGAACGGAGGGGCGGAGGCTGCCGACGAGCTTGGGCTTACGAAGATTTGGGACGATGAGGTAAAGCAATACGTTGCGGCGGGAGCTTCGGACGGCAAAAGCTACAGCATATGGCTTGAGGATGAGCGCTCGATGGGCGAGAGAATGGAATTAATCCGAAGCTACAATCTGGCGGGTGTTGCGGCGTGGTGTCTCGGACTGGAAGCCGATTATGTCTGGGATATTATAACCGGGGATTAATTACCGGGATTGTCATTTCGTAAATATGCTTCTATATTTTCTTTTATGCAAATAAAATATACCAAATGCAACATAAATTGGGATATTTTATGAACAGAAAAGTGCTTGATGTGTTTATGGCGGCAATTCTCATTGCCGGAGTGGTCTGTACGATGGAGTTCGGACTGCCGAAAGCGGCGGAAACGACCGGAACGGTAAAGCCGGAACCTAAAACGGTGGTTATAGACCCGGGGCACGGCGGCATAGACCCGGGAAAGGTCGGAGTAAACGGCTCCATTGAGAAGGACATCAATCTGGAGATAAGCCTTAAGCTTAAGGAATGCCTGATTGCGAAGGGCTATGAGGTCGTTGTGACCAGAGAGGACGGCGGGGGGCTTTATTCGGAGACGGACGTCAACAAAAAAGCGGCGGATATGAATAAGCGCTGCGAGATTATCGAGAAAGCGGGCGCCGACATTGCCGTAAGTATTCACCAGAACAGCTATACGGAGCCCGACGTCAGCGGCGCGCAGGTTTTTTATTATAAGCATTCCGCACAGGGGCAAAAGCTTGCGGAAATACTGCAGGAGCAGCTAAAGGATAAGCTTGACAAGGATAATCACAGAGCATGCAAGTCCAATGACAATTATTATATGCTGGTACATACGCCCTGCCCCACCGTTATAGTCGAGTGCGGCTTTTTAAGCTGTCCGTCGGAGGAGGCGAAGCTTGCCGATGAAGCCTACCAGCAGATGATTGCGGAGGCGCTGACTGCCGGAATAGAGGAATACTTTGAAGCAAAAAATTGACTTTACGGATATAAAAGTTTAGAATACTGCCTATGGATACTATAGTTGAGAAAATAACGGGAATTTGGGAGGACGATGAGAAAATAATACGCACGGCGGCGGAGATTATAAGGAACGGCGGACTTGTGGCGTTTCCGACAGAAACGGTTTACGGACTTGGCGGAGACGCTTTTGACGAAAATGCCGCCGCCGCAATTTACGCGGCAAAGGGCAGACCTTCGGACAATCCGTTGATTGTGCATATAGCGGAGACCGAGGATCTGACAAAGCTTTGCGACGATGTGCCGCCCGCCGTTTACGCGCTGGCGGAAAGGTTCTGGCCCGGACCCTTGACGATGATTGTAGGGAAAAACAGCCGTGTTCCCGATACCGTGACGGGAGGACTTGAGACGGTGGCGGTAAGGCTGCCGGACAATCTGACTGCCAGAAGGCTTATAAAGGCGTCGGGGACCTTTATCGCGGCGCCAAGCGCCAATCTTTCGGGACGGCCGAGCCCCACGGCGGCAAGCCATGTGAAAGAGGATTTGGCGGGAAGAATCGACATGATAATAGACGGCGGCAACATAGAGATAGGACTTGAATCCACTATAGTCGATATGACGGGGGAGATTCCCATGCTTCTGCGTCCCGGATTTGTGACGGCGGAAATGCTCCGTGAGACAGTCGGGGAGATTTCGTACGACCCGGCGATTATGAGCGGGGTGAGCGGGGACGTAAAGCCAAAGGCGCCGGGCATGAAATACCGGCATTATGCGCCGAGAGCGGAAATGACGCTTGTCGAGGGCGCGCCGGACGCGGTCATCGCTAAAATAAAGCGGCTTGCGAAGGACGCCGCCGGCGACGGAAAAAGGGTCGGCATAATGGTGCCGTCGGAGGACGGGAAGTTTTTTTCCGAGGGAGAAATAATTTGTCCCGGAAGCAGGGAAAATACCAAGGAGATAGCAAAAAATCTTTTCGGCGCGCTGCGTGAATTTGATGAGCGCGGAGTTGATATAATATATGCCGAGGCCTTTTCCCGCGAGGGAATAGGGAGTGCGGTTATGAACCGGCTGCTTAAGGCTGCCGGGCAGCGTATCATAAAGGTCTGAAAAGAGGCGAATACTTTTATGGCAAAATACAATCGGCTTATTTTCGTATGCATGGACAATCTGTGCAGAAGCCCCATGGCCGAGGCTGTAATGAAAAGAATAAACAGAACGCCCGGGCTGGATATAAGCTCAAGAGGAATTATCGTGCTTTTTCCCGAGCCGTACAATCCCAAGGCGACGTCAATGCTCAGAAGCAGCGGGATAATTCTCGAGAACGGACTCTCAAAGCCGCTTACGGAAGAGGATTTCGGAGAGGATGTGCTGGTGCTGACCATGGACCGCACGGAGAAGCAGAAGATTCTTGAGGAATTTGAGGATGCCGTCAACGTGTATACGATAATGGAATTTGCGGGCGGCAGCGGGGACATTATGGACCCCTACGGCGGAGATAAGGATGTGTATGCTCTTTTTTTGGAATCCATCAACACATGGGTTGCGCAGGCGGAGCAGAAAATATATGAGATAAATTCGGCGCAGGACGCCGTAACAAAGGAGACTGAACAATGATAGCATTAGCTTCTGACCATGGCGGATTTGATTTGAAAACGGAGGTCATAAGACACCTTGAGGAGAGAGGGCTTGAGTACAGGGATTTCGGCTGTTATGACAAGAATTCCTGCGATTATCCCGTATTCGGAAAGGCGGCTGCAAGGGCGGTGGCGTCCGGCGAATGTGACAGGGGAATCGTCGTATGCACCACTGGAATCGGAATTTCGATTGCTGCAAACAAGATAAAGGGAATAAGATGCGCGCTCTGTACAGATACGCATTTTGCCAGAATGACGAGACTTCACAATGACGCGAATATGCTCGCGCTTGCGGGAGGAGAGTACGACAGGGAGCGTGCTCTGGGCATTGTAGATACTTTTCTGGACACCGAATTCAGCAACGAGGAAAAGCACATAAGACGAATTAACGCGATAGAGGATTGAAACAGACTGTTTTAGAAGATAATGGCAATTTTTAATTGCCTTTTTAATAGAAATGAGTTATACTAGCTAAATGGAAAGCAAATCAGTCTGACAGCCGGGAGGTCTTTTCATGGATAGCGGCAAAAAAAGTGTTTTCAGATGCTTTGCCTTAATTACGCAGCTTGGGTTGCATATCATGGTACCCACTGCGCTTTGTGTTGCCTTGGGAGTCCTTATTGACAGGAGATTCGGAACCTATTGGGTGATACCTCTTCTGTTTCTGGGAATGCTTGCCGGAGGACGCAACGCATACAGGCTTGCGATGTCTGCTGCCAGAGCGGACAGCCGGAATGAGAGCGGTAAAACCGCCCCGCCGTCCGGAGAACAATCGGATGAGGAAGACGAAAGCGATGAAGGATAAGGAAGTTATACGCACGCTTAGGCTGTTGATTTTGGGAATAATAATCTATTCTGCGATTATATCGGTTCCCGTACTGATTTTCACCCATGACAAACTTAAATGTGAACTGGGGCTCTTACTGGGAGCCGCAATGGCGGTTGCGATGGCCGTCAGTATTCAGTACACCCTTAACAAGATGATGTATATGAAAGCAAAGCAAAAGCCGTACATGGCGTGGCATTCCGTAGGAAGGCTTCTGTGTGTGGCGGGTGTGTTGCTTTTATTCGGTTTCACGGGCTGGCTTAACATAGTCATGATTCTTGTCGGGGTTTTCGGGTTGAAAATATCGGCTTATTTGCAGCCGTTATTTTTAAAATTTTTTACAAAACAAAATAAAGAATAAAGAAGGTGATGAATGTGACGGGATATCTTTCCGGCATGATACTTGCCAAGGACGTTGATTTCTATATCAAGGGACTTTTCAAGTATAAACTGTTTGGACAGGAACTGTGGATTACGACCACACATGTTGGATTATTAATTGTCACGCTGGTATTAGTCATTTTGATGATTGTAGGTCATCACAAGATTGTCAATGCCGATCCCACCGCAAGACCGGGAGGGCTTCAGAACATTCTGGAGATGGCGGTTTCGGCAATCGACAATATGGTATCGGGTATTATGGGTAAGAACAGCAAGCGTTTTCGCAACTGGATATGCACGGTGTTCATGTTTATTCTTGTTTGCAATATTTCGGGACTGTTCGGACTTAGACCCCCTACCGCGGATTACGGTGTAACGCTGCCGTTAGGTATTATTACCTTCCTGCTCATTCAGATTAACGGTCTGAGGGCAAGGAAAATACAGCACGTTACAAATCTTTTTAAGCCTAATCCGATACTTTTTCCGATTAACATTATCGGAGAGGTTGCGGTACCCCTTTCGTTATCGCTGCGTCTTTTCGGCAATATAATGTCGGGTACCATCCTTATGGGATTGATTTACGGATTGCTTCCGACAGCGCTTACCGTCGGTATTCCCGCGGTAATCCATGTGTACTGCGATATTTTTTCGGGAGCGATTCAGACATACGTATTCTGTATGCTGACTATGGTCTATATCAATGACAAAATAGCAGACGACTGATTAATTTTTTTAGGAGGAAAATAAAATGGAAGTAGTAGGAATCACAGGTAGAGCATTAATTTTGGCATGTTCGGCAATCGGTGCCGGCCTTGCGATGATCGCAGGTCTCGGACCCGGTATAGGACAGGGAATCGCTGCAGGTCACGCAGCAGCAGCGGTAGGACGTAACCCCGGAGCAAAATCCGACATCACTTCAACCATGCTTCTCGGACAGGCCGTAGCCGAAACGACAGGTCTGTACGGATTTGCCGTTGCCATTATTCTGTTATTTGCTAACCCGCTTATCGGTAAGCTCTAAAATAAGCGCGGACAATAACGGAAGGAGGCGAGAATATGCCAACGACGGAAGTCGTAACGGAAGCTGCGGAGGAAATGCAGAGAATATTTAATCTTGACGCGCAGCTTATACATGATGCCGTATTTCTTGCAATAAACATTTTCATATTGTTTTTGTTGGCTTCTTTTTTCCTTTTTAATCCGGTGAGAGACCTTCTCAAGAAGAGAAAGGACGCGGTTGACGCGGATATCGAAAACGCCAGAAAGGATAAGGAAGAGGCTGCCGCTCTTAAGACGGAGTATGACGCCAGACTTAAGGCGGTTGACAAGGAGGCTGACGCCATTCTCGGGGAGGCGCGCAAAAAGGCGCTTGCCAGAGAGGAGCAGATTGTCGAGGAGGCAAGAAGCGAGGCCGAAAGAATCATCGAGAGGGCCAACGCGGAGATTGAGCTTGAGAAGAAGCGCGCCGCGGATGACATGAAGAAGGAAATGATTGCCGTTGCAGCCGCAATGGCGGGCAAGGTAGTGTCGGCTTCGATAGATACACAGATACAGGAATCTCTTGTTGACGAAACATTGAATGAAATGGGTGATAAGGTATGGCAAAGCTAGTGTCGGCGACTTACGGTGATGCGCTTTTTGATGTCGCTGTCAGCAAGAACTGCGTTGACGCGTTCTATGAGGAGGCCGAAGCGGTTTTGCAGGCGTTCACGGACAATAAGGACCTTGGAGGGCTGCTTAATCACCCTAAGATTGTTAAGGAAGATAAGATTTCTATAATCGACAATGTTTTCGGTAAATTTGTTTCAAAGGAAATGACGGGCTTTCTCGTCACGGTTGTTACAAAGGACCGGAGCAGATACATCCCCGATATTTTTGAATATTTCCTTAACAGGGTTAAGGAGTATAAAAAAATCGGAACCGCGTTTGTCACAACTCCGATGGAGTTGTCGGAAGCGATGAAAACAAAGGTTAAGAACAGGCTTTTGCAGACGA
>JAAVHB010000117.1 GCA_014799955.1 Butyrivibrio sp.
AAAAGACATAGATATATAGGTGTTTTGTTCGTGATTGCCGTATCTCTTTGTGTATCGGGATGCGCAATGAAAAAATCTTCTCCTGTTGAAGAAACCGAATCCGACTCACAGATTTATGATGGAAGCGATGAAATGCAGGGCATTGCGAAATATAAGAGCCTTATTGATAAATATGTAGGGGCAGCGGGAATGCCGTATAGAGCATATGACGAGATATTAAAATGGGATGATAATCATGATACAATAGCCTGTATGTGTCCGGCAGAGGAATGGCTTGATTCTGAGGGAAAACTTAGCCCTCCGTTTGACTGTGATGTTATTATTCAGGACGGTACCACTTCGTATGCGTATTTCTATATCCCTGATGAATTGGCAGTCAAGGCTTCAACCGATGAATTGGTAGATATATGTTTGCGATATGCCTCCACATGTTCCTTATTCTCATTCAACGATATTGAATATGCAGGTTTTGAGTTTATGATGAAGCGCAGCAACGCATTGGAAGAATCATTGAGAAGAGATGATTTTGCCGATATATATCTGGATAGATATATGACGTATGTGTCGGATTCTCATGCTGTTCCGAAATACTATGGGGACACGAATAACAAATATTTTGCAATTGAGAAAAGAAATATGCTTGATTTTATAGGAGTTATTCTGGCTCAGCCGGAGTCATACGAGCAGCTTACAGAGGAACAGCGTGAGATGCTCGTAAAGGAAGAAATTAAAAGAGCACCGTATGAATCGTTCTTTTTTGCTTGTATTACCGGTGAATACTATATGTCGGATAAAATCGGAGAATGCATATGGGGAAAGAATCCGTGGCTTGAAGTCATAAAAACGATGGATTTGACGGAAGACGAGCAGAAGATAATGGATAAATATTTCGGTGCTGATTAATATGAGTTACACATAATGCAGTCCGATATATGGTGATTATGCCGCTTTTAATAAAATGAAAACGGAAGACATATTCTGCGTGCAGTATCGTTCAAACAAAGGGACCATTCACAGCGGTATTCTTAATCATGCTAAAGCATATTCAATGCACAAATCAGCGCTCCAAAGGGTCCGGCTCACACCGGACCTTTTAACTATTGCTGTGTAAAAATTTGCTTTTTTCTACATTTGTACTTTTTTTTTTCACAATTATGATTTAGAATAGAATAAAAGCGGTTATAGACAAGGAGAGGGCATATGATTTCCAATCAGATACTTCAAAATACAATCGACGGATTGAAGGCTATTACAAGAATTGATTTGTGCATAGTCGATACGGACGGAAAGGTTCTGGCGACGAGCTTTCCGGAGGCAGACGGCTATGAGGAGGCGGTTCTTTCCTTTGTTGTATCTCCCGCGGACAGTCAGGTTATTTCGGGCTGTCAGTTTTTCAAAGTGCTTGACGACGGACAGCTTGAGTATGTGCTTCTTGTGAAGGGGGGCAGCGAGGACGGCTATATGATAGGCAAAATCGCGGTTTTCCAGATACAGAATCTCCTGGTCGCGTACAAGGAGCGCTTTGACAAGGATAATTTTATAAAAAATCTCCTGCTTGACAATCTTTTGCTTGTTGACATATATAACCGCGCAAAGAAGCTTCATATAGATACCGAGGCAAAGCGGATTGTTTTTATAATAGAGACAAAGCATGAGAAGGACAGCAACGCGCTCGAAACGGTGAGGACGCTTTTTGCGACGAGAACCAAGGACTTTATCACGGCGGTGGACGAGAAGAATATTATTATCGTCAGGGAGGTCAGACCCGGGGAAAATTACAAGGAGCTTGAACAGACCGCGTATGTTGTGCTGGACACTTTGAATACCGAGGCTATGAGCAAGGTTCATGTTTCCTACGGCACGATTGTTAATTCGCTCAAGGAGGTTTCGCGTTCTTATAAGGAAGCAAAAATGGCGCTTGACGTGGGCAGGATTTTTTACAGTGACAGAAATGTGGTTGCGTACAGCAATCTCGGTATCGGAAGACTTATTTACCAGCTTCCGATTCCGTTGTGCAAAATGTTTATTAAGGAAATTTTTGGAAATAAATCACCCGATGATTTTGATGAGGAAACCGTATCGACAATCAACAAATTTTTTGAGAACAGCCTGAATGTGTCGGAAACGGCAAGACAGCTCTTTATACACAGGAATACGCTTGTGTACAGGCTTGATAAGATTGAGAAAAGCACAGGTTTGGATTTGAGGGTATTTGAAGATGCAATTACATTTAAAATCGCATTAATGGTTGTAAAATATATGAAATATATGGAAACAGTTGATTATTGAATTACACCTTGTATATAATGTTCCTGTAACAAGATAAATTTCCGGCGGATTGCCGGGGACAGACAAAGGAAAATATATATGATTTATTTAGAGAACGTATGTAAGACGTATTCAAGCGGAGTGCCCGCGCTTAACGACGTGAGCCTGCATATAGAACGCGGCGAGTTTGTTTTTATCGTGGGTGAGAGCGGTTCGGGCAAGTCCACTCTGATAAAGCTCTTGCTGAAGGAGCTTAATCCGACCTCAGGTAAAATTACAATTAACGGCAAGAATCTTGCCAGGATAAGAAAGTCGAAGCTGCCATATCTTAGGAGGGATATAGGGGTTGTTTTTCAGGACTTCAGACTTTTTGACGACAGGAATGTATATGAAAATATTGCCTTTGCCCAGAAAGCAATAGAGGCCCCCAACAAAAGAATACGCGCTAAGGTGTTAGCTATGCTCTCAATGGTAGGGTTGCTTGACAAGTACAAAACCAATCCCAAGCAGCTTTCCGGAGGGGAGCAGCAGAGAGTCGCCATTGCGAGGGCTTTGATTAACAAGCCGGAAATTCTGCTTGCCGACGAGCCCACAGGAAATCTCGACGAGAATAATTCGTGGGAGATTATGAAGCTCCTTGAAAACGCCAACGAGCAGGGAACGACGGTTGTTGTGGTTACGCACAATCTGGATATTGTCCGCGCGATGCGAAAGAGAACAATCGCTATTTCGGATGGTTCGATTTTATACGACGTTGAGGAAGGCGGTAATATACATGAAATTTAAATCATTGGGCTACTGTATTTCACAGGGCTTTAAAAATATTGCGCGCAACCGGGTTTTCTCGCTTGCGTCGGTTGCGACGATGTCGCTCTGCATTTTTTTGCTGGGATTGTTTTATTCGGTGACATCGAATGTGTCGTATATGGTTGATCAGATGTCGAATACCCTGTGCGTTAAGGTTTTTTTCGACGCAGGAATATCAGACGCAAGAATTCAGTCAATCGGCAATTCCATAAAGGAATACAACGGCGTTACCGTAGTGCATTTCACGTCGGCCGAGGAGGCGTGGGCAGAATATAAGCTGGACTATTTCGGCGAGGATTATCTTGATCTGGCGGAGGGCTTTGAAAAGGATAATCCCTTGGCTAACTCGGCTTCGTACGAGGTGTATTTCAAAGAAGCCGATATGCAGGCTAATCTGGTCAAATATATAGAGTCGATACAGGGAGTCCGCAGCGTCAACAGCTCGCAGATTACCGCTGACAGCCTTATGGAGATAAGCAGCCTTATCGGCGTTGTGTCCGCGGTGATACTCGGAATACTCATCGCGGTGGCTCTTTTCCTTATAAATAATACAATTTCCATAGGAATTACGGTACGCGATGAGGAGATAAATATTATGAAGCTCCTCGGCGCGAGAAACGCGTTTGTGCGCGCGCCCTTTGTTGTGGAGGGTATTTCAATCGGAATTATCGGAGCGGCGTTGCCTCTTCTGCTGGTATATGTGCTTTATGACAGCGCTGTAGAATACATTTTGAATAAATTTTCTTTTATATCAACCGTGCTGACGTTTCAGCCTATCGGAGAGGTGTTCAGAAGTTTTGTGCCCATTGCGCTCGCACTCGGAATCGGGCTGGGACTTTTGGGCAGTATAATTTCGCTCAGCAGGCATCTTAAAGTATAGAAGGGAAAGGGGAATTTTATGAAAAAGAAATTTAAAACAGCCGTTGCCGTTGCCGCTATTGTTTTTATATCCGCGGCGGGTTCGGGTGCGCCGGATAACATTCTGGCTACCGACCAGAGCGACATTAATAAGGCGGAAAACGAAATTGAGGATGCAAAGCACAGGATAGAGGAGCTTAACAATCAAAGGGACCAGTTAAAGGGGGATATACAGTCCGTTCAGGCTTATGTGAATGAGCTTGACGCAGCGCTTGTGTCAATAACGGGCAGCCTTATAGATTATCAGAATAAAATATCGGAAAAACAGACGGAGATAGACAACAAAATTATCGAGATTGCAGACAAGGAAACGGAGATTGCCAATGCGGAGACGGATCTGGCAAACGCTCAGAAGACCGAACGCGAGCAGTATGAAGCGATGAAGCTTCGCATACAATATATGTATGAATGCGGAGAAAGCTCGTTTCTTGACACGATTTTTTCGGCATCGGATTTGTCGGATTTGCTCGGCAAGACAGAATATGTGACAAGCATAATGGAGTATGACCGCAACAAGCTTAATGAGCTTGCCGACATAAGGGCTGGCATTTCCGATATGATTGTTAAGCTTAATGACGATAAGGCCGGACTTGAGGCGGAAAAAAAGCAGCTTGAACAGGAAAAGGCGGATTTGCTTGTGCTTCAGAACGATTTGCAGATTCAGCAGAACCTTGTAAATCAGGCGATTGATTCAAAGCAGGCGGCGATTGCCCAGCTTGAGAGCGATCAGGCGTATGCGGAGCAGAGGATAAAAGAGGAACAGGCGAAGCTTAAGGCAGCCGAGGAGGAAGCTGCAAGGCTTAAGGCGCTTTGGGAGGAAGAACAAAGAAAGCTTGCTGCAGCGGGAAGCAACGCGGACGAAGCCAACAGGAAAAAGCTTGAGGAAATTGGACTTGCCGGAGGCTTTACATGGCCGCTTCCCGGATATAATACAATAACCTCGAATTTCGGACCGAGACCGTCGCCTATTCCGGGCATGAATCTGACAAGCCACAGCGGGACGGATATTTCCGGAGCCGGAGTTTACGGAAAACCGATAGTGGCGGCATACGACGGAGTTGTTACGGTTGTTGATGTTTACACCTCGTCGGATACGAGATATACAAAGCCTTACGGAAACAGAATACAGATTGACCACGGAGCCGGGGTCGTTACGCTGTACGCGCATCTTTCCTCGATGGCGGTAAGTGTGGGACAGCAGGTTAAGGCGGGAGACGTTATAGGATATGTGGGAAGCACCGGAGCATCCTCGGGAGCGCATCTTCACCTCACGCTTTATCTTAAGGGCATTTTGGTAAACCCGTTGGATTATTTTACGATTCCTACATATTAAAAGGAGATTTAAATGGATTCAGAGCAGCAGAAAGAAACATATAATAAGGGAGTAAAGATTGGTATAGCGATAGGAGGCTTGTCGGTTCTTTTGGTGTGCATGATTGCCGCCGGAATAGTTGTCAGCCTTTGGTTTCAGAAAAAGGTAGTGACAGAGCGGCAGAACCCCACGCTCAAGCTTGACAGCGAAGTGACCGACAAGATGAATATGCTTCTGGACTATATGAACGGAACCTTCCTTTACGATTACGACGAGGATGCTCTGAGCGAAAAGATATATGCCGCTATGATGGATTCGCTTAACGACCCGTACAGCTGTTATTATACGGCTGAGGAATACCGTCAGATGATGGAATCCACGAACGGAACATTTTACGGAATGGGAGCGGTTGTTACCACGAATCCCGAAACCGGCGATATATATATTGTTGAGCCGTATGAGGGCTCTCCCGCCGAAGAAGCAGGAGTTTTACCCGGCGATATAATCCGTGCCGTGGACGGAACGGATATTGCAGGGATGAACAGCGACGAGGTTGTCAATCTGATACACGGCGAGGAGGGAACTACCGTAGTTGTGACTTTCCAGAGAGGCGACGAACGCTATGACGCGACAATGGTGCGGCGTGCCGTGGATGTGAAAACGGTAGATTCCTTCATGCTTGATGACAGTATAGGTTATATCATGATTTCACATTTTAGCGCAGTGACCTACAAGCAGTTTACCGAAGCTTATGAGAAGCTCGAAGAGGAAGGAATGAAAGCGGTTATCTTTGATGTCAGGGCAAATCCGGGCGGAAGGCTGGACACGGTGAACGATATGCTGGATTATCTTCTGCCGGAAGGCTTGCTGGTATATACGGTTGACAAAAAGGGCGGACGCGACGAGTTTAATTCCGATGCGGCCTCAAAGCTTGACATTCCTTGCGCGGTTATTGCCAACGGCGACAGCGCCAGCGCGTCGGAGGTATTCTGCGGGGCGCTTCAGGATTATGACGCGGCTGAAATAGTGGGAACGCAGACCTTCGGAAAGGGAATTGTGCAGTCTATAATTTCGCTCTATGACGGTTCGGCAATCAAGATTACAGTCGAGGATTATTACACTCCGAACGGTAATAATATCCACGGCATAGGAATCACTCCCGACATCAAGGCGGAGCTTGACGAGGATGCCGCACTGTATGCCAGAATTCACGGATTTGCGGAGCTTGTAATGGAGGGCGGCGACGCGCAGCTTGATGCGGCGGCGGAATACCTTAAATCCAAACTTAACTAAATGTCGCACTGACGGTGCGGGCATGAATATATAATTTCCCTTGTTTATGACCTTGCGGACATATTACAAGGGAATTTTATTAGGCTTTATTTTTGCCGGTAAATAAATTTTTAAGGGGAATAAAGAGATGAAAGACTGCAGACTGCTTTTATTTGATTTGGACGGAACGCTTCTCAGAAGCGATAAAACGATTTCTCAAAATACGCTTAATATTTTGCAAAAATGCAGGGAAAGAGGAATATTAATCGGTGTTTCGACTTCCAGAAGCGAGTTGAATGCCGGTCTTTTTATAAAGGAGTTACAGCCCGAGGTGTTGATTGCAAGCGGCGGGGCGTTAGTGAAATGCAATAACGGATACATATACAAGGCGGAGTTTTCAAATGACGAAACAAGGAACGTTATCGCGTTGGCGAGGGAGGTATGCGGAGCCGATTGCGAAATAACGGTTGACACCGTTGAAGCCCACTACTGGAATTATAAAATTGACCCCAAAAAGCAGGACAAGAGCTGGGGAGACAGTATTTATACGGATTTCACAGATTTTAATGAGAGCGCCCTTAAAATATGTGCGGAAATATTTGAGGACAGTCAGGCAGAAAGACTGCGCGGATTGCTGAATGACTGTGACTGCGTGCGTTTTTCGGACGGATACTGGTATAAATTCAGCAAAAAGACGGCAACAAAAGAAAACGCGATTACGGAAGTATGCGCCGCGTACGGGTTCGCTGCCGAGGAAATCACGGCGTTCGGGGACGATTATGCGGATATTGGAATGCTGGAGCTGTGCGGAAGAGGAATCGCTATGGGGAACGCGATAGATAAAGTAAAGGAAAAGGCGGATTTGGTAATCGGCGGAAACGACGACGAGGGTATTGCGAAATACCTGGAGACATATTTATTATAACGGCGCAAAGAAACGGATTTCACGAAAATTCGTGTGGCATATTATTGCGATATGTGTTATACTAAGTAATAATTATGGTTATATGCAGCACATTAAGAAAGGCGGCGGTACTATGACAATAGGCGGATTGGGCGCTTACAGTCCGTATCAGTACTCACAGATTGGATTTTTTGAAGGAAGTAAGGCGGCGGACGGCGCAGAAAAGGCAGGTAAAATAATTGATGACGACTCCGTAAAAAAAGCGGGGCGAAAATCCTCGCCCGAGGAGTGCCAGACCTGCAAGGAACGCAAATATCAGGACGGTTCTGACGAAAACGTATCGTTTAAATCGGCGGCTCATATTTCACCGGAAGCGGCGGGAGCCAGAGTGCGCGCTCATGAGCAGGAGCATGTCAGCAACGCATATTCCGAGGCTGCCGAGAACGACGGCAAGGTGGTAAGAGCCAGCGTTTCCATTCACACGGCGGTATGTCCCGAATGCGGGCGCACCTATGTGTCGGGAGGAACGACCAATACAATGATAAAGTATCCCAATGAGGAAAATCCGTACCAGAAGAACAGAAAGCTTCAGGATTCAATCGGACTTAAGGGACGTAATATTGATTATGTCGCGTGACCGCAAAATGACGGCGCGGGCATATGCGAGGCGGAGTTAAATGGCATCAGACAGTAAGCATAAGAAAAAATACCGTGTACGCAAGGGACGTGTCGCGGCGGCTGCCGGAATACTGGCGGCTGCGGTTGCGGGGATTGTGACCTTGTGCGTATTTTTCGGAAATAAAGGCAATAATGATAAAAAGGACAACCCCGTTGCCGAAAACACTGTAAATCCGGATGACATATCCAGAAGCGGGGAATATATCAGGATAGACTTGGAGGACTGCAATCTCTATGTCGGCAATATTCTCAGGCTCAGGTGCGTATCACAGCCGGAGGAATACGCGGGAAGCGTAATCTGGAGCAGCTCCGATGAAAATATTGTCTCCGTAAACGGAAAGGGCGATATCATAGTCAAAGCGGAGGGCGCCGCGGCAATTACCGCAACCTGCGGGCTTTTGTCGGATTCGGTTATAATAAAAGCCGTGAGCAGGGAGTCGCAGAATTACGATAATGAACTTCCCGTATATGACGTGAATCCGGGCGGTGAAATAGTAGTGGTGCAAACCGCCGCGTCCGGAAATAATAACGGGCAGGAGCATAATACACAGCATGGCAATGTCCCCGGACCGGAGCCCGTGACCGTACCGCAGGGAGGCAGTCCGGAAACGTCGGGCGGTCAGGTACAGCCCCCTCCCGCAACGACTGAGGCGCAGGGCTCCGTTACGCCGTCAGTGCCGGATAACCAGGGCGGAAACGGTGATCCCGCTGTGAAGCCGACTGAGGCGGCAACGGAAGCCGGGCTGACAGACAGGATTGTCGCGGATATAACGGACGCAGGTTTTTCGCGGTATCTTGAGGATACATATATTTATACTGAGAACGGGTATTATCTCGGGGAGATAATAGTGGACGACTCCTTAGTGCATATATATGTTATGACAAGAACAACCGCGTTTGACACTGCTCTGAAAAGAGTGATAATGTCGATTTTGCCAACGGAGTATGAAAATGTTTTTGCGCAGCTTATAAGCGCCGAGAAGGACAGAACCTTCAGCGCTGACGGCTACAGGGTAAGAATCGTTGCTCCGACCGGAGGTGGGCATGCCCAGCTTATAATATATTACTGATGTTTACGGCTGTTTTTGGAGGCAGGCATGATTAATAAAAGAAAAGTGCGGCTCATGACCAGAACCGCAATGTACGAGAAGCACGAATGTGCCGAGGACGTACCCAAGTCGAAGTATTACAAAAGCGATTACGTCGGTCTGCATATGTGGACAACCGCCGTTGCCGTGACTATTGCTTATGTAATAATTCTTCTTTTAATAATAGCATGCAATTTCGAGTATTTTGTAAACAATCTTACAAAGCTCAATTACACGCTGCTTGTGGTTATTATGGCGACCGCTTATGCGGCGATGATGATATTTTTTCTTCTTGTGGCGTATTTTGTGTACTCCTACAAATACGTTGAGGCCGAAAACGGGATTAAAATATACCAGAAAAGGCTTCACAAAATTTTTCTGATGAATAAGGAAGACAGAAAGCGTAAGGGAGGCTTGCCAAAATGATTACAGGACTGCTTATCTTCCGGGACAAAATAAAGGCCTTTTATGCCAAGGGCGGAGTTTATATAAGGCATATACTCCGTTTTGCTCTGGCTTTTCTTGCAACCTACGTAGTGGGCAGGGTTATCGGTAACGGAAGCATGATTTCCAGCCCGCTTATATGTGCGGCTATCGCGCTTATATGCGCGTTTGTTCCGCTGAATATCACGGTTGTCGTATCCACTGTATACATTATTATACATTTATTCGGAATATCGCTAGAGCTGGCGATTATCGGAGCGGGAGTGATACTCGTGGTGTATCTGCTCTATTTCCGCTTTACGCCGAAAACGGGCTTTCTTCTGATACTTACGCCGCTGCTTTTCTGCCTGCGCGTACCTTATCTTGTGCCGGTTATTGCCGCGCTTACGGTCGGAATGTCGGGAATAGTGCCGTCCGTGTGCGGCGTGTTTATATATTATCTGGTTGATTTCGCCGCCAAAAACGCCAACGCGATAATTACTTTGGATGCGGACAACGCTTTGCAGAACATAACTTTTATTTTTAATAATATACTTACAAATAGGGAGCTTATTGTCATAGTTGTATCATTTGCGGTGGTAATAACGATGATTTATCTCATCAAAAGGCTTTCCGTGAATTATTCGTGGATAATCGCGATTATAGCGGGCTGCGTTACCGACGCGCTTATACAGATAATCGCGTTTTCGGTGCTTGAGGTCGAATACAATGTGTTGATGATGTTGGGCGGGCATGTTCTTGCCATCCTCATCGGCCTTGCTCTGAATCTGTTTATTTTTACCGTGGATTATTCGTCCACCGAGTATGTCCAGTTTGAGGACGACGATTATTATTATTATGTCAAAGCGATTCCGAAGGCTTCCGTAGCCAAAAGGGACGTGACGGTAAAGCGGATTAACGGAGCCAATAAAAACAAAGGATTTGTCCATACCGAAAGCTACGATGACGAGAGCGGCGGCGAGGACGACGAGGAAATATAGCCCTGCCGCGGTTAAATACGGTCCGCCAGAGGACGCGGACCGAATGAGAGAATGGTGTTGAAGATGCAGTCGATAATCAGTTTTTTTGAAGAATATTTATCAAATTTCTACATACCGAAATCCTGGCATGTCTCAAACATTTTTGAGATAATCATTCTTGCTGTTCTCATTTACGAAATAATCGCATGGGTAAAAACGACAAGGGCGTTTGCACTGTTAAAGGGAATAACGGTTCTTCTGATATTCTGGATACTGGCTTATCTTTTTAATTTCACGACGATTTTGTGGATAGGCGGAAAAATAATCAATATCGCGATTATCGCTCTGGTAGTTATTTTTCAGCCGGAGCTTCGCAAGGTGCTGGAACAGCTCGGACAGCGCAAGCTGTTTTCAAGGCTTCTTCCCTTTAACGAGAAAAAAGACCGCGGCGAGCGCTGTACCGATAAAACCGTCGAGGAGCTTGTCAAGGCGAGCTTTGAGCTCGGCAAAACAAAGACGGGCGCGCTTATTGTAATAGAGCAGGAAATACTTTTGACCGAATACGAGAAAACGGGAATTCCGATAGACGCGATTGTCACGAGCCAGCTTTTGATAAATATATTCGAGCATAACACTCCGCTTCACGACGGAGCCGTTATTGTGCGCGGGGACAGAGTGACTTCGGCAACCTGCTATCTGCCGCTGTCCGACAATATGCGCATAAGCAAGGAGCTTGGAACGCGGCACAGGGCGGCGCTCGGAATATCCGAGGTTACGGATACGCTTACCATAATCGTGTCCGAGGAAACAGGAAAGGTGTCGATTGCCATTGCGGGCGAGCTTTTCAGGGACATCGACAGCGATTATCTCAAAAGCAAGCTTACTTTCCTTCAGAAAAAAACCATAGACGTTCAGAGATATAAGCTTTGGAAGAAGGGAGGCAAATAACATGAAATTCTTTAAGGACATAAAAATCAAGGATTTGATTTTTAAGAATTTTGCACTCAAAATACTTGCGGTAATAATTGCCGTCGTACTGTGGATTGTTATTGTCAATGTGGATAATCCCTCCCAGCGCAAAACCATTTCCGGGATTACCGTAAACCTTCTCAACGGAGACGTTCTTACCGACATGGACTATATTTACCAGGTCAACTCAGGCTCTGTAATATCCATAGTCGTAAAGGCTCCGCAGACCATTGTGGAGGAGCTTAAGGCGTCCGATTTTACGGCGTATGCCGATTTGACTGAGCGCGCCGCCGACTCCGATAAGGTTCCCATCCATGTGTCCTGTACCAAGGAGGATATAGAAAATCAGGTGGACATCATAAGTCTCAGGACGGAGTATGTCCAGCTTTCCATAGATAATAAGGTTGACCGTGATTTTGATGTGACCGTTGATATTTCGGGAAGCCCCGCCGACGATTACATTGTGGGCGGAAATTCGATTTCCCCCACGACAATCAAGGTTTCTGGAGCGGAGGCAATCGTGAGCCGTATTGAGTCGGCAGTTCTGCGCTACAATGTGGACGGAATGACCGACAACATAGACGATGCCGTAGTCCCCGTATTTCTTGACGCCAACGGCAAAGAAGTGAGCACGGATAAGCTTAACGTGAGCCGTAAAACAATAAGGCTCAAGATAGATATATTCCCGACGAAATGGGTGCCTGTGAATTTTGCCGTTTCGGGAGAGCCGGAGGAAGGATATGAAATGACGGGCTACGAGCCCAACCTTGAATCGGTAAAGATTGCGGCACCGAAAGAGCAGCTGGCGGCGTATACGTCAATCGACATACCGGCAGGGACGATAGACATAACGGGAATGAATCAGAACACGACGCTGACGGCGGCGCTGTCGGCATATCTGCCCGGCGGATACAGCATCGTTTCTTCTGAGCAGACACTTGAGGTCGCCGTAAGGTTTGAAAAAATCGTTACTGCGGGCATAGACGTTCCCGTGAGAGATATTAATTTGACCGGAATGAACAACGCCGATTACGAATATGAGATTACCTCCGGCGGACAAAATACGGTTACCGTTGAAATTACGGGACGCGAAAGCATAGTAAATCAGATAAACGCAGGGAATCTGGCGCTTTCCGCCGACTTGTCCGGAAGGGGAGCGGGACGCTACAAGATACCGATAGTCATTGCTGGCGACGACAGATATACGGTTGCTTCCGAGTATTATATCGACGTACTGGTTAAAAGAATTGTTGAAGAAACTACGCCGGAGCCTACGACTCCGGAGGATGAAACGGTGAATGCGCAGCCGCAGACAACCGAGGCGGAAACGCAGTCTGAGGATGAACCCGAAAAAACGGAATAATATTTAATATATTTTTGCAGGATTGGAGAACAAAATGGCTAGAATATTCGGAACTGACGGAGTAAGAGGAGTGGCAAACAAGGAGCTGACCGTTGAGCTTGCGATGAATCTCGGAAAGGCGGGAGCCTATGTGCTTACAAAGGAAAACGCCCATAAGCCGACCATACTTGTCGGATGCGACACCAGAATTTCGGGAGAGATGCTCGCAAACGCGCTTATGGCGGGAATCTGCTCCGTGGGAGCCGACGCGGTTTACGCAGGAGTAATACCGACGCCCGCGGTCGCCTACCTTACGAAGCATTACGGATACGATGCCGGCGTCGTTATATCGGCGTCCCATAATCCGGCGGAATACAACGGGATTAAATTTTTCAGCAAGACCGGATACAAGCTGCCGGATTTGCTTGAGGACGAGATTGAAGAGGCGATGAGAATGAACTCCGCGGAGCTGCCCATGCCGTTAGGCGGAGAGGTCGGACGCGTTACATATAATTATACGGCGAAGGACGATTATGTTGATTTTGCCAAATCTCTTCTGGATATCAATCTGTCGGGGCTTAAAATAGTTGTCGATACCGCCGACGGAGCAGCCTTTTATACCGCCGAGGCCGCGCTTAAGGCGTTGGGTGCCGAGCCGGTCATGATTCATAACAAGCCGGACGGAATAAACATAAACAAAGGCTGCGGCTCAACGCATCTTGAGGAGCTTATGAAGCGCGTCGTCGAGGAAAAGGCGGATTTGGGTATTGCCTTTGACGGAGACGCGGACAGAATGCTTGCGGTTGACGAGAAGGGACGGCTCGTTGACGGCGACCAGATAATGGCAATTTGCGGTTTATACATGAAAAAACAGGGCAGACTTAAAAAGGATACTATAGTCGCCACAGTAATGAGCAATCTCGGATTTTTCCAGATGGGAAAAAGGGAGGGGCTTGATATCGTGCAGACCAAGGTCGGCGACAGGTATGTTCTTGAATATATGCTTGCCAATGACTGCAACCTCGGAGGCGAGCAGTCGGGACACATTATTTTTCTCGACGAAAATACGACGGGCGACGGACTTCTGAGCGCGCTGCATCTTCTGGAGGTAATAACATCCACGGGCAGCCGCCTGTCCGAGCTGGCGGGAGTTATGACCGTGCTTCCGCAGGTGCTTGTAAATGCTTCGGTATCGAATATAAAAAAAGAATATTATATGGAAAACAAGGAGATTGCCGACGCGATTGCCGATTTGGAGGCGCGCTTTGACGGAGCCGGACGCGTACTTATCAGACCGTCGGGAACCGAGCCGCTTGTCCGCGTAATGATTGAGGGCAGCGACAGGGATTTTATAGAAAAGGAAGCAAAGGCTCTTGCCATGCTTATTGAGCGCAATATCGGAAGTTCCTCACAGACGGAAAAGTGAAAAGCCTGACTTCGGCGAAAGTTTAAGGAGAACAGATGGACATTACCCAGAAATATCCGGAGATAGATGTGGTTATTCCGGTATATAAGCCGGGAGAGGATTTGCTCGGCTTGCTGCAAAAACTTCAGAAACAGACCAATCCGGTTAACAGAATCATTATTATTAACACGGAAAAGGTCTTTTTTGATGAGCGTAAATATATGTCGGCTCCCAATATCGAGGTATATCATATAGGCAGGGAGGAATTTGACCACGCTGCGACAAGGAACGCGGGACTTAATAAATCCTCGGCGGAATATGTGCTTTTCATGACAATGGATGCAGTTCCGAAGGATGAGTATCTCGTGGAGAGGCTTCTGGAGGGGTTTAAAGGCAGAAATACCGCCGTCGCCTACGCAAGACAGCTCCCAAAAAAGGACTGCCGCCTTATGGAACGCTATTCAAGAAAATATAATTATCCGAATACGGATATGTACAAGACCTCGGCGGATGTGGACAGGCTCGGAATAAAGACCTTTTTCTGCTCGGACGTATGCGCAATGTACGACAGAAGAATTTATCTGGAGCTAGGAGGATTCTGCGAAAGAGCCATTTTCAACGAGGATATGGTGTACGCCGCAAAGGCTGTGGACGCGGGCTACGGAATAATGTACTGCGCAAACGCCGCGGTTTACCACTCGCATAATTACGGCTGTAAAGAGCAGTTTAAAAGAAATTTTGATTTGGGAGTGTCGCAGGCAGAGCATCCGGAGGTTTTTGAGCGGGTAAGCTCCGAATCCGAGGGCATCAGGCTCGTCAAAAAAACAGCCGCCTACCTTTGCAAAAAGGGGCACTGGTATGAGCTGCCGTATCTGGTTCTCAACAGCGCGTACAAATACATGGGATACCGTAAGGGCAAAAAATTCAGACAGCTTTCCCCGGATAAAATCCTCAGATATACCAATAACAGGTATTACTGGAAAATGTAATAAAAACTTAACACAAATTAACAGAAAAAATGTTGCCCTTTATTTATGCTTGATGTATTATTGAGCTATCGGATGGGGAAGTGGGGATATTTTGATAAGAAGAAATCAGAAATATTTGAACAAGCTTCACGTTCTTATGGACGCAATCATAATTGTGGTTGCGTACATTTCCGCGTGGGCGCTCAAATTTGAAACGATACTTTTCAAAGAAGATATAGGACGTCTGGATATCAAGTATTATCTTTACGCGCTTGGGATTATTGTACCCGGATATCTGATTCTGTACGCCATAAGCAGTCTTTATACGCCTAAGCGGATGCACGGGCAGAGGTATGAGATTTTTAATATTGTCAGGGCGAATGCCTTCGGTCTGCTGATAATTATTTTCGTGCTTTACCAGCTGAAGCTGATGGATTTTTCGCGTGTAATGATGTTTCTGTTCTGCGGACTGAATATCATTTACGAGATAATAGCGAGGGTGTTTCTCCGTATGCTCTTACGCAGCATCAGGAGGAAGGGCTTTAACCAGAAGCATATAGTTCTTGTGGGCTACAGCCGCGCGGCGGAAGGTTATATTGACAGAGTGAAGATGTTTCCGCAATGGGGCTACGGAGTTGTCGGAATTCTTGATGACAGTGTTGAAATCGGGACGGCTTACCGCGGCGAAAAAGTAATCGGAAGGGTGAGCGATATAGAATCGGTGCTCAATGCCAACGACATCGACGAAATCGCCATAACCCTGGGACTTGCAGAGTACGCGAAGCTTGAAAAAATCGTGGCGGTATGTGAAAAATCCGGCGTACACACCAAGTTCATACCGGATTACAACAATATCATACCCACCAGACCGTATATTGAGGACGTCCAGGGACTTCCGGTAATAAATATACGCCATGTTCCTCTCAACAGTATTTATAACAGGGCAGTCAAGCGCTTTACCGACATTGTAATCGGAATACTTGCAATCATTGTTTTTTCTCCGGTCATGCTGCTGACGGCGATTATCGTCAAATGCTCCTCGCGCGGACCGGTTATATACAGGCAGGAGCGTGTGGGACGGCATAACAAGGAATTTGAGATGTATAAATTCCGTTCCATGAGAGTGGAAAGCGACGGAAGCGACAAGCGCAAGTGGACTACGCAGAATGACCCGAGAGTTACTCGCTTCGGAAAATTTATCCGCAAGACAAGCATAGACGAGCTGCCGCAGCTTTTTAATGTGATAAAGGGAGATATGAGCCTTGTGGGACCGCGGCCCGAGAGGATTTTCTATGTCGAGCAGTTTAAGGAGGAGATTCCCCGGTATATGATAAAGCATCAGGTCCGACCCGGAATGACGGGATGGGCGCAGGTCAACGGTCTGCGCGGGGACACCTCGATAGAGAAGCGGATTGAATGCGATTTGTATTATATCGAGAACTGGAGTCTGCTTTTTGATTTTAAAATACTTGTGCGGACTGTTTTCAAGGGGTTTGTCAACAAGAACGCATATTAGAATGAATATCGAAAGGGATTGTATAAATGGCTAAGTATAAGGATTTTGACGACGATTACGATTACGACGACGAGGACATATACGAGGCCCCGAGGCGGGGTAGAAGAAGCCGTATAAGCGAGGAGGCTTATACCGATGAGGAAGAATATGTTGAAACAAGGCGGGCACCTAAGAAACGTAAGGGGATAAAGCGGTGGGTGCTTGCGCTTATTTTTGCGGTTGAAATTATTTTGCTTCTTGTGCTGCTTCTTTTGTGGTATGTAATCGGCAAGATTAATATGATAGAGTATACACCTATCAATAAAGACGCGATTGTGATAAATCCCGATTTGGATAAGAATTACACGGAGGAGGTTCTTGAGGGGTATACGAATATCCTTCTTCTCGGAACCGATATAAGGGATAACGGATCAAAGGACGTCCTTTTTAAGGTCGGTGAAAACCATACCGACGCCATACTCGTGGCGAGTATCAACAATAAGACCAAGGAGGTTCGCCTTGTTTCGGTATACAGGGATACCATTTTGCAGATGTCGGATGTGAATAACGCTGGTGAGCCGAAGTTTGACAAGGCGACGGAGGCGATTTTCTGGTACGGAATCGAGTCGGCGATAAGCATGGTAAACATCAATCTCGACCTGGATATACAGGATTATATCATGGTAAACTGGGAGGCGCTGATACAGATAATCGATGCGGTCGGAGGAATCGATATCGAGATTAACGATACGGAGCTTTATTGGATTAACGCCTATCTTCACGATACGAGCGAGAATACCGGAAGAGATTTCGAGTATGTCGAGCATTCGGGATATGTGCATCTGGACGGGATTCAGGCGACGTCGTACTGCCGTATAAGATACGGCGGGGGCAGCGATTACAGGAGAACCGAGCGCCAGAGAACAGTAATCAGCCTGGTTCTGCAAAAGGCAAAAAGTATCGACATAACACAGCTTAATTCCGCGATAAACAGCATTTTCGGAAATGTGGCGACAAGCCTTGAGCTTAAGGAAATACTTGATTTGGCAAAGTCGGTCACAAGCTATACGCTGACGGATACGGCGGGACTGCCGTTTTCTCTTACGGACCAGATACAGTATCCTGCGGGACTGCCGAATATAAGCGACCCGGTATTCCCGACCACGCTTGAGGACAGCGTCGTACAGCTTCACAAGTTCCTGTTTGACACGGAAGACTATTCGGTATCGGATACCGTTAAGAGCATCAGCGACGAGATTGCCTCGATAGTTGCCGCCGGAAAGCGCAAGGAAAACGACTTTTAGACTGACATAAATCGGAGGGTATGATGGAACGTAAAAAAATAATAATAACGGGCTGTAACGGACAGCTCGGCAGGGCATTAAACAGGGAGTATGACGGAAATACGGATTATGAGCTGATAAATACAGATGTTGATGAGCTGGACATAACCTCCGCGGAGGCTGTGCTTAAGCTCGTGGAAGAGGTAAGACCGTATGCGGTAATAAACTGCGCCGCGCATACCAATGTCGATAAATGCGAAACGGACGCCGACAACGCATACAGAATCAATGCGATAGGACCGCGCAATCTTGCCGTTGCGTCACGAAGGTACGGGGCAAAACTCATGCATATATCGACGGATTACGTTTTTGCGGGCGACGGCAAAAGACCGTATACGGAGTTTGACGCTCCCGCTCCCGCGAGTATGTACGGAGCGTCAAAGCTTGCAGGTGAAAATTTTGTCAGGGAGTTTGCGAAGGAATATTTCATTGTCAGAACGGCGTGGCTTTACGGAGAGGGTAAGAATTTTGTCAGAACTCTGCTTGCTCTTTCGGAGAAAAACGGCGAGGTGAGCGTTGTCTGCGACCAGATAGGCTCTCCGACGAGCGCGACAGAGCTGGCGAGGGCGGTAGTGCGTCTTTTGCCGACCGATAATTACGGAACATTTCACGGAACCTGCGGGGGTGTCTGCTCATGGGCGGACTTCGCGTCGGAGATATTCAGGCTTACGGGCAAAAGCACCAAGGTAAATTATATAACAAGTGAAGAATATGCGGCGAAATTTCCGGCTTCAGCCAAAAGACCGGCGTATTCCGTTCTTGACAATTATATGCTCCGCTTGACCGGAGGCTATGAATTTGCCGATTGGAAGGACGCGATTGCGGCATATGTGAGAGATTTTGTTGAATAAATGCGGAATTTATGTTAAAATATTACATCAACAAATATTTTTTTGGAGGAAATGGCTGTGAGAACCTATCTTGTGACGGGAGGAGCCGGATTTATCGGTTCAAATTATATACATTATATGTTCCGCAAGTATGACGGCGCGATAAGAATAATCAATGTGGATTGCCTTACCTACGCGGGAAACCTTGAGAATCTTAAGGATATAGAGAACAGGGATAATTATACCTTTGTAAAAGCGGACATATGCGACAGTGAGGCAATAGACAGGATTTTTGCCGAAAACGACATCGACAGGGTGGTTCATTTTGCCGCGGAAAGCCATGTTGACAGAAGCATACGCAATCCCGAGGTTTTTGTGCAGACCAATGTGCTCGGAACCGCAGTTATGCTCAATGCCGCCAAAAAAGCATGGGAACTTCCCGACGGAAGCTACAGGGAGGATAAGAAATTCCTGCATGTTTCGACGGATGAGGTTTACGGCTCTCTGCCCGACGATGACAGTGCCTTTTTCTATGAAACCAGCCCGATAGACCCCCACAGTCCGTATTCGGCGAGCAAAGCGTCGTCGGATATGCTTGTAAAGGCGTATATAGACACCTATCATTTTCCCGCGAATATTACGAATTGCAGTAATAATTACGGACCCTACCAGTTCCCCGAGAAGCTTATACCGCTCATTATCAACAACGCTTTGAACGGAAAGAAGCTGCCCGTATACGGCGACGGCAAAAACGTGCGCGACTGGCTTTATGTGGACGACCACGCCAAGGCAATTGACATGGTTCAGGAAAACGGCGTACTCGGCGAGCGGTACAATATCGGAGGTCACAACGAAAAACAGAATATCGAAATTATAAAAATAATACTTGAAACCTTAAACGAAATGCTTCCTGACGGCGACGCGAGAAAGGCGGCAATAAACGAAGGTCTTATCAGCTATGTCGAGGACCGCAAGGGACACGACAGAAGATACGCGATTGCGCCGGACAAGATTAAGAAGGATATCGGCTGGTATCCCGAAACAATGTTTAAGGACGGAATAAAGCTGACAATTAAGTGGTATTTCGAGCACGAGGACTGGATGAAGAACGTCACGAGCGGAGATTATCAGAAATATTACAGCGAGATGTACAAGTAAATTCGAACCGGAGTAACAATATGAAATCGGTAAAAATATCCAAATTACGGATAATAGGGATTGTGTTATTTTCCATAATGCTGGCGTGCGTATTCAGACTGTATATGCTCGGCGGCATTGACGTGTTGCTTTTTAACGGCGGCGAGTCCGGCGGATTTAACATGGCGTTTATCCGCAGGGCTGTTAAGGGGATTTTTTTATCGTGGGATACATATGTTTTCGCTCTGCTTGCGGGATTTGCAGGCTGGTTTATTTCGGTAAAGCCGAAGGTGCCGGAATTCATATATAAGTACAGATATTTTATCGCGCTTGCGGTTTTTGCCGTATGCGTGTTTTTCGGTTTGTCAGGCTCGTCAATAGGTATGTGGTGCGAAAGCTTCGGAGTCGGGGATTCCGGATTGTTGCTCGGAACTTCAAGGGCGATACGCTCGGATGAGTGGGCAGTGAGCACGCCGATGATGCTTGCGCAGGCTTATAACGGAGGAAATGCCTATTCTTATTTCAGCGACACCATTCGCGGCAGCCTGACGGATTACTATATGGGATTCAGACAGCCGGTTTACGATATTGCGATGATTTTCAGACCGTTTCAGCTTGGGTATCTGTTCCTGCCTGTTGCAAACGCTCTTTCGTTTTACTGGTTCGGAAGGCTTATAGTGCTCGCGCTCGTGAGCTTTGAGTTCGGAATGCTGTTTACAAAGGGGCGAAAAGGGCTTTCGGTTGTTTTTATGCTACTTATAAGCTTTGCTCCGGCAGTGCAGTGGTGGTATTCGACCGCGATTGTGGAGCTTCTGATATATTCGATGCTGTCCGTCGTTCTTTTCGACAGATACGCAAAAGAAAACTCATGGGCGAAGAGAATTCCCTATACCCTGGGAATACTGATGTGCGCGGGCTGCTTTATCATGGTGCTGTATCCCGCATGGCAGGTGCCGCTCGTATATGTTTTGCTCGGACTGATATTATATGTTATACTTGAGAACAGAAAGAATTTTCGCTTTGGAATAAAGGACGCGGCAGTGATTGTCGCGGGTTGTGCCGGAGTAGCGGCGCTTATCCTTTATATCATGAATAAATCCTCGGAGGCGGTCAGGATAATATCGCAGACCGTATATCCGGGAGAGCGTTTTGAAACGGGCGGCGGATGCTTTGCCCATATCAACGAATATACCAATAATATCTGGATGACGGTTACGGACTATGTTCCCGGCTCCGGCGCGAACCAGTGCGAGAACGCGCGTTTTATCGACCTTTTCCCTCTGTGCTATATTCCCGCACTTGTCGTGCTTATAAGGGACAGGGTCAGGGACAGGTTTCTGATAATAATGGCGGCGTTAAGCGCGTTTCTGGGCTTATGGTGCGTTACGGGATTTCCGTCCTTCCTTGCAAAAATTACGTTTATGTACAACTCTCCTTCAAACAGGACTATCATAATTTTCGGTTTCTGTAATATAATGCTTTTGATAAGAGGAATCACGCTCATGAGCAGACCGTTGGCACGCAGGACGGCGGCGGTATCGTCAGCGGCGTGCGTTCTTGTGCCGACAGTATCTAACTTCCTTTTTAACAGGGATTTTTTCGTCAATCAGGCGCTGCCGAAGCTTGCTTTGTGCGCGGCATCGGTGATTGTATTTGCGCTTGTTTTCTATCTGCTGCTCCGCAAGGGAGCAAAGAGGGTGCGCCCTCTTCTCGCCGCCCTGATTCTGCTTGTTGTTTTTACGGGCGGAGTCACGGTGAATCCCCTCAGAAAGGGTGTTGACGCCATGGACAATGTGGAGTGGCTCAGGGAGATAAACGAGATTGGCAGGAGCGCCGAAAATACGGGCGACGGTTCCTATGACGGCAGACTGTGGCTTGTGGACAACGAGCTTCTCCCTGTTAATAACCTGCCTCTTCTTTGCGGGCGTACCACCTTTAACGCGACAGCGGTTTATCCCGATTTGGAAAAGCTCGCGATACTTGATCCGACGGGTAAGTACAATGATATTTACAACCGCTACGCTCACATTACATCGGTAATCGTGAAGGATGGCGAGCCGTATTTTGAGTCCGGCGGAGCAGAGGATATGTTCATAGTGTACTTCACATTGGATGACGCCAGAAGACTTGGAGTTGACTACATAACCTCCAAACGCGACCTTACCGGAATGGAAACAGAAAGCACCGGCCTTGTCCGTTTAAATGACGGCGGGGAATATTTTATTTATAAGCTAAAGGAGATTTTATGAAAGGAATTATTCTCGCCGGAGGCTCCGGCACAAGACTTTATCCGTTGACAAAGGCTATATCAAAGCAGATTATGCCGGTATATGATAAGCCGATGATTTATTATCCGCTTTCAACACTTATGCTTGCTGGAATAAGAGAAATACTGATTATATCTACACCGAGGGATTTGCCCGTGTTTCAGGAGCTTTTGGGCGACGGCTCCCAGCTCGGAATGAGCTTTTCATATGAGGTGCAGGAGGTGCCCAGAGGACTTGCAGATGCGTTCCTTGTGGGAGAACGCTTTATCGGAAACGACAGGGTTGCACTCGTGCTTGGCGATAACATTTTTTACGGGCAGAGCTTTTCAAAGGTGCTGCAGGCAGCGGCGGCAAGGGAGAGCGGTGCCACTATTTTCGGATACTATGTAAAAGACCCCACCGAGTACGGGGTTGTCGAATTTGATGCGAACGGCAAGGCGATTTCGATTGAGGAGAAGCCTGCCATACCCAAATCCAATTATGCCGTACCGGGACTTTATTTCTACGATAACAGCGTTGTGGAGATAGCAAAGAACGTAAAGCCATCCAAGCGCGGTGAAATAGAGATTACGAGCGTAAACAACGAGTATCTGCGCAACGGAACCCTTTACGTTGAAACCTTGGGAAGAGGCTTTGCTTGGCTTGATACAGGTAATCATGACGCGCTCTTAGACGCGGCGGATTTTGTGGCGGCGTTTCAGAAAAGGCAAGGGCTGTATATTTCCTGCATAGAGGAAATTGCGTTCAAGAGGGGCTTCATAAGCAGAGAACAGCTTGTGAACCTTGCGCAGCCTCTTCTTAAAACCGATTACGGAAAATATCTGATTGACGTTGCGAACGGATTATGATGAATATAAATCGAAAGGTGTGGACAGAATGGGACAGATAAGTGTTACTTCATGCGGGATAGAGGGACTTAAGGTCATCGAACCGAAGGTTTTCGGTGACGAGAGGGGATATTTTTATGAATCCTATAATTACAATGATTATGCGGCTGCGGGAATTACGGAGCGGTTTGTGCAGGATAACCAGTCAATGTCCTCCAGAGGTGTCTTAAGAGGTCTTCATTTTCAGAAGAATTATCCGCAGGCAAAGCTCGTGAGGGTTCTGAAGGGCGAGGTTTTTGACGTGGCTGTGGATTTGCGCGAGGGCTCCGCAACCTACGGAAAATGGTTCGGTGTGATTCTTTCGGATGAAAACAAAAAACAGCTTTTTGTGCCGAAGGATTTTGCCCACGGATTTGTCGTGCTTTCCGATTATGCCGAGTTTGCGTATAAATGCACCGAATTTTACCATCCGGGAGACGAGGGCGGAATTGTCTGGAACGACCCCTACATAGGAATAGACTGGCCTATTCCCAAGGATATGGAGCTTAATATTATCGAGAGGGACAGAAACTGGCCCGGAATAAAGGATTACAAAAAGGTCGTTAGGTAATGAAAAAAAAGCTTGCCAATTTTAATAAGTACAGGCCGCTTTTGAATGAGCTTGTTATAAGAGACGTAAAAACAAAATACAGAAGGTCTGTACTCGGGGTTCTGTGGACACTGCTGAATCCGCTGCTTATGATGGCGGTGCTGTCGGTTGTATTCTCCAGAATTTTCAGATTTGGCGTTGACAATTATCCGCTGTATCTTCTCAGCGGACAGGTTGTCTTTACTTTTTTTTCTACATCCACTACTATGGCAATGAGCGCGATTCTTGACAACGCTCCCCTTATCAAAAAGGTGTATGTGCCTAAATATATGTTTGTGCTTTCAAGAACCGTATCAAGCGCGATAAATCTTATGGCGTCGCTTTCGGCTCTTATCATAGTCATGTTCTGTACGCGCGCGGAACTTCACTATACGGTTCTGCTTTCCGTGCTGCCCGTATTCGCGCTTGTTATGTTTACCTTCGGGGTGGGAATGATTCTTGCGACGATTGCGGTCAAGTTCAGGGATATCGTGCATCTATATTCGGTTCTTACCACGGCGCTTATGTACCTTACTCCGGTTATTTATCCTTTGGCGGAGCTGCCGGACTGGGTAAGACGCATTGTCCTGATTAATCCACTTACAAGTATTCTGGAGATGTTCAGAGGCTTTATAATATACGGCACGATGCCGGATTTGTTCACGACGCTTATGGCCTTTGTGCCGAGTGTTCTGGTAATACTGCTTGGCTGCCGGATTTTTTACAAAAATCAGGATAATTTCATTCTTTATGTGTAGGAGAGCGAACGATGGAGATAAATGATACAATCATATCGGTTAAAGACGTTTCCATGCGGTTCAATCTCGCGCGGGAAAAGGTTGACAGCCTCAAGGAATATATAATACGCTCAATCAAGGGCAAGCTGCAGTACGACGAGTTCTGGGCGTTAAACGATGTGAGCTTTGATGTTAAAAAAGGAGATTCCGTCGGACTTATCGGGCTCAACGGCAGCGGCAAAAGCACGATGCTCAAGGTAATTGCGGGAGTTCTTAAGCCGACGAAGGGAAAAGCCACGGTTTCGGGCGATGTGGCGCCGCTTATCGAGCTTGGCGCGGGCTTTGACTTTGATTTGACGGGCCGTGAAAATATATATCTTAACGGGGCGCTTCTCGGACATTCAAGACAGGTTATGGAGGGGCTTTTTGAGGATATTGTGGAATTCTCGGAGCTTCGGGAATTCATGGACGTTCCGGTTAAGAACTATTCGTCGGGCATGCTCTCAAGGCTTGCCTTTTCGATTGCGACGGCGGGAGAGGCGGACATCCTTATCGTTGACGAGGTGCTTTCCGTCGGAGATTTTAAATTCCAGCAGAAATGTCAGAACAGGATACACAGTATGATGGAAAAAAACACCACCGTACTTTTTGTGTCCCACAGCATCGAGCAGGTCGAGGACATATGCAATAAGGTGGTCTGGCTTGAGGCGGGCCGCGTGAAAATGCAGGGCGACGCCAAAGAAATATGCGGTGTTTATAAGCAGTCCCGTTAAATACAGAAAGGTCAGATATGAACAAAAAAACCGTAATACGACTTATAATTGCATTAATGCTGATTGCCGTCGGCTCGTATTTCTACGCCTATGTAAAAAGGGATACCGCCCTCTACGATACGGAGTACACTAGGAGCCAGATGGTTCCGTCAATAGGCATATATTCGGGACACGATTTCATATATGAATTTGACAGTGACAGTGACAATATTACGGGGATGAAGCTTATGCTTTCCTATTCCGGCCAAAAAACGGGAAGCATCGAATATTCGCTTACGGATTGTTCTACGGGCAGCGAGGTATCGTCCGGAAGCCTTAAGCTTTCCAGATTCAAGAGCGGCAAGTTTTCTTTTCTTGACACGAAAACGGTAAAGGACAGCGCGGGAAAGCGCTACAGACTCACGGTATCCTGCGGTAATTCAGAGGAGAACGCCGCGGTGGCGGCGGTCCTGCCGGACGGAAGCGGTATTGCGGCGGTGTGCTGCACATACAGGGTGTGGGATTTGCAGACCATGCTGATATCGGCGTTTCTGGCATTGTACCTTGTGGTATTTATCGCGGTGCTTGTGAAGATTTTCAGGAGGTAGGAGGCTTTTATGTTAAAGGCAAAGGAGCTGATATATTTTGCCGGCTATAGGTCGAAGCTCGGCGATGAAAATACATTGATTGTTCATACTGGAACAAACAGGCTGTATATGGACGGCGCGAAAATAAGCGCGCGGATTGACGGACAGACGGCCGAAATCGAAGCAGTTGCCGTAAACAACAAGCGTTCGATGATTTGCTACAGCGAAAAAAACGTGTATTTTAACTGTGAATATCTTCTTATGATGAAAGTTACGCCGGGCTTTAAAAAGGCGTGTATAGAAATTAAATTCGACAGTCTATACGGCGGAGCAAAAGCCGGCTATACGGTGGACGGGAATAATTTCAGAAAGCGGCAGACGAATATAAGCGGCAGTGTTGACGAAGTAAAATACATTGGAGATACCGTCAGCATAACGGGTTGGTGCGCGGATTTGCTTCCGGTTGACATAAAGCTTGAAGGAGCACAGAACTATAATGTCCGCAGGGTGTTCAGAAGCGACGTTGCGGATTATTATCAGGAGGACGGGCTTAAGGAGCCCGCCGGATTTGTTATAGAGCTTCCCAAAGATAGCTGTCCGAAAAAAGCGGATGTGCTCATGCAGACAAGCGAGCGAAAAACGGTAAAAACCGTCTGGCTTGATAAAGAGGTCCGTCATAAGCAGTACGGAATATGGCGTAAAATAGCGATGGGCTTTGAATATTGCAGACAGCGGGGTGTCGCCGAGGCGTTTTCAAGGGTAAAGGACAGGCTCACCGGCAATAACGGCGCGGAAAAGTACAGAACGATTGATTACTCTCTTTGGATAAAAAAACGTGACGCGTCAAAAAGTGAGCTTGACAGGCAGAGAAAAACCCGTTTTGACAAGGAACCGGTATTTTCGATAGTCGTTCCGGTATACAGACCGGATAAAAGATTTTTTACGGAAATGCTTGAATCCGTGAAAAATCAGACGTATCCTCACTGGGAGCTTTGTCTTGCCGACGGAGGCGGGGAGGGCTTTCTTACGGAGGACTGCGTCCGCAAGGTTTTCGGCAGCGACAAAAGGGTTAAATATCAGGTGCTCTCAGAGAATACGGGAATTTCCGGCAACACGAATCAGGCGCTTGCGCTTGCCGAGGGCGATTATATCGCGCTTCTTGACCATGACGACCTCTTAAGGCCGGACGCGCTTTACGAATGCGCGAAGGTCATCAACGAATCGGAGGATGTTGACATAATATACACCGACGAGGACAAGCTGGATTCGGAAACAGGCAAAAGATTTGAGCCGCATTTCAAGCCGGATTTTAATTTATATCTGTTAAGGAGCTGCAATTATATAACGCATCTTTTTGTTTTTTCAAAAGAGCTTAGCTGGCGGGTCGGGGACTTCAACAGCGAATGCGACGGCGCGCAGGATTACGACATGATACTGCGCTGTACGGAGAAAGCACGCAATATAAAGCATATCCCCAAAATTCTCTACACATGGAGATGCCATGAAAATTCCACCGCCAATAATACCGAAGCCAAAAGCTATGCTTATACGGCGGGCGTAAGGGCGATTGAGGGACATTATAAAAGGTTAGGCATCAAAGCTGGTGTCAGAAGGAACAAAATTACGGGCTATTATGATACGAGCTATGAAATAGAGGGAAAGCCTCTGATTTCCGTAATAATTCCTAATAAGGATCATACGGATGACCTCGATAAATGCATCGGTTCGATAATCGGAAAGCAGAGCTATGACAATTATGAGATTATAATTGTTGAGAACAACAGCACGGACGAAGCGACCTTTGAGTATTACAAAAATATCGAGAGCAAATACGGCTGTGTGAGGATTCTTTATTATGAGGGAGATTTCAATTTCTCCCGCATCAACAATTTTGCGGTTGAGCACGCGAAGGGAGATTACCTGCTGTTTCTCAACAATGACACGGAGATGCTCGGGACGGACTGCATAAAAGAGCTTATCAGTGTCGGAACCAGGCCGGAGGTCGGAGCGGTAGGCGCAAGGCTTTTGTACAGCGACGGCGTTGTACAGCACGCGGGAGTAATAATCGGACTTTCAGGGGTTGCGGGACATGCCTTTGTAGGAGAGGCGGGAGAAAATCCCGGATATTTTGCCCGTGCGGTTATTGCGCAGAATTACAGCGCGGTCACGGCGGCGTGTATGCTTGTCCGCAAAAGCGTTTTTGACGAGGTAGGAGGATTTGAGGAATCTCTCAGGGTAAATTTCAACGATGTGGACTTCTGCCTGAAAATAAGGGAAAAAGGCTACCTTATCGTGTACACGCCCGCGGCGGAGCTTTATCATTACGAATCAAAAAGCCGCGGAATGGAGGATACGCCGGAAAAGCTTGAGCGTTTCAACCAGGAAATAGACTTTATGATGAAGAAATGGAAAAAATTATACGACGGGGGCGACCCCTATTATAACCCCAACCTTACCTTGAAAATTGCCGATTTTTCATTGAGGGAGTGAGCATGAGCCGAATAGAAAAAGCTTTGACGATTGTCAGAAATAAAGGAGTATCAGGCGCGGCGAAAATGCTTCGCCGCAGATATACAGCCGCCCCGAAGGTTCAGAGCCGCAGGGCGGCGGCTCTTGTGCGCAAGTCGATGGACAGAGCCGTGCTTGACGCGCAGAGAGAACATAAATTCAAAAACAACCCGCTTATAAGCATATTGATGCCGGTGTACAACACCGACATTGATATGCTCTGCTGCGTTATAGAGTCCGTTATGGCACAGACCTACCCCGTATGGGAGCTTTGTATCTGCGATGCGAGCGACGGCGCGCACGCCTCGGTCGGGGACAAGTGCAGGGAGTATGAGGCGGCGGACAGCGGATGCCGCATAAAATACCGCAGGCTTGCCGAAAACAAAGGAATCGCCGCAAATACCAACGAATGCGCGGATATGGCGTCGGGAGAATATCTTGCGCTCCTTGACCACGACGATATACTTCACCCGTCCGCGCTTTACAAGGTTGTCGCGGAAATCGAAAAGTCGGGCGCGGATTTTTTGTATACGGACGAGCTGACGTTTTCGGGCAGAATAGGCAATGTGCTGCTTACTAATCTTAAACCCGATTATTCGCCCGACACTCTCAGAGGCAACAATTATATCTGCCATTTCACGGTTTTTTCGGCGGAGCTTTTTGAATATGCGGGAAAATTCCGAAGCGAATACGACGGCTCTCAGGACCACGATATTTTTCTCAGAATGACAAAAAAAGCGAAAAAGGTAAGCCACATACCCGAAATTCTGTATTTCTGGAGGGCGCATAAGGGCTCCGTTGTTGAGGACGTGGCGGTAAAGGGATACGCGGTTGACGCGGGAATACGGGCGGTACGCGACAATCTTGCGGAATGGGGACAAAACGCGGATGTAGCTCAGTCCGACGTTTACCCCACCATATACAGGGTGCGCTATACTCTGCCCGAAGAACCCTTGGTTTCGGTTATAATATCGGATGAAGCGTGCGAATCGCCGCAGCAATGCGCCAATTCTCTCAAAATCACGGAGTACGGCAATTACGAGATAATCCTTGTAAATGGCGGAGGCGCGGCAATCAACGAATGCGTGAGGCAGAGAGCGAAGGGAAGCTTTATTCTGCTGCTTGACGGTTCGGCGGAGGCAACCGAACCGGACTGGATGAGGGAGCTTTTGCAGTACGCGGTGAGGGATGATGCCGGAGCCGTGGGAACGGGGCTTTTTAACCTTGACGGAACGGTAAATTCATATTTTATGATAACGGGAGTCGGCAGTGACAAAACGGCGGTGCCCGCCGGACGCGCTCTTAACGCGGGAGATAACGGCTATCTCGGAAGAATGGGCTTTACCCAGAATGTGAACGCGCTTAACAGCGCCTGTCTTATGGTGAGCCGCGCCAAATATCTGGAGGCGGGCGGTCTTGACGAAAAACTTTCGGTGACATACAATAGAATTGATTTATGCCTCAGACTTAGAGAACTTGGCTATAATAACATATATACTCCGTTCGCCGCGTTTCGTCTGATATGTGCGGAGGATGATAAAGAGAAGCGTAAAGACCGTGAGGAAACGGAATATTTTCTTGCGGAGTGGCGGGGGAGCCTGCGGGACCCGTATTATAATGTCAATTTCAGAAGGGACGGAACATATCTGCTTTAGTGCGGGTTGGGGAATATAGGAATGAAGGTTTTGTTTTACAGGATAAAAAAGGGTTTCAGGTATCTGAAGCATTACGGTCCTCGCAAGTTCATGGTGCGTCTTAGGGAGCGCCTTAGGTCGGACAAGGTTGCGTACGGGCCGTGGCTCAGAAAGCACACAGTTGACGATGAGGCTTGGAAAAGGCAGCGGGAGGACTGCGCTTCATGGAAGAACAGACCTCTTTTTTCCGTATGCGTTCCGCTTTATCGCACGCCGAAGGACGTTCTTGCGCATATGCTTGAATCGGTTCGCGCACAAAGCTATGACAACTGGGAGCTTTGTCTGGCTGACGGCACCGGTGATTCCTCCGTGGAGGATGCGGTAAGGGAGCTTGCCGGGGACGATAAGCGCATCAGATATATTCGTATTGAAGAAAATAAAGGGATTGCCGGAAACACCAACGCCGCGATAAAAATGTCGTCGGGCGAGTGGCTGGGCTTTCTTGACCATGACGATATTCTGGCGAGGGACTGTCTTTACGAGGTGCTTGCGGCGGCTGGACTGAATCCTGTGAAAGCGTCCGGCGTAATACCGAAAGACGGACAGTGGCGTGAGGCGGATGCGGTTTATACGGACGAGGACAAAATAAGCTACGACGGCAAAAAATATTTTCAGCCTCATTTCAAGCCTGATTATTCGATTGATTTACTTCGCTCCAACAATTATATAACTCATTTTTTTGCCGTGAAAAAAAGCCTTGCCGACAAGGTCGGCGGTTTCAGGGGAGAATTTGACGGGGCGCAGGATTATGATTTCATATTCCGCTGCACGCGCATGGCGAAAAGCGTGGCGCATATGCCGCGCATTCTCTATCACTGGAGGGCTTCCGCCAATTCCACCGCTGACAATCCCGAGAGCAAGAAATATGCCTTTGAGGCGGGCAGGCGCGCAATAGAGGCGGACCTTGAGGCGCGCGGTTTGCGCGCAAGCGTCGAGGAGTCAGTGGATTACGGCTTTTACCGTGTAAAATACGAGGTCAGCGGCGAGCCTCTGGTATCAATAATAATACCGAACAAGGACGAGGCGGACACTCTCTGCAAATGCATAGATTCAATCCAGAAAAGCACCTACACCAATTATGAAATCATTATTGTCGAAAACAACAGCGTAACGCCGGAAATCACCGAGTATTATGAGAAGCTTACGGGACAGAAATACGATGCGGATAAGCAGCTTTCGGGAAAGCTGCCCTGCGGCGCTTCTGTCAGAATCGTCACCTGGAAGGGTGCGTTCAATTATTCCGCAATCAATAATTTCGGCAGCCGTTACGCGAAGGGTGAATATCTGGTTCTTTTAAACAATGACATTGAGCTGATTAACCGTGAATGGCTCGAGGAATTCCTCGGCTGCTGCCAGAGGGAGGAAACCGCAATCGTCGGAGCGAAGCTTATTTATCCCGACGAAACCATTCAGCACGCAGGAATTGTCGTGGGAATAGGCGGAATAGCGGGGAATATGTTTGTAAACCTTCCGTCGGATTTTGAAGGCTATATGCACAAGGCGTCGGTACAGCTTAATTGCAGCGCCGTAACCGCGGCGTGTCTTATGATAAAGTCTGAGGTTTTCCGTGAGGTCGGCGGGCTTACCGAGGAGCTCGAGGTGGCGTTTAACGATGTGGATTTGTGCCTTAAGGCGCGTGAAAAGGGATTTCTTGTGGTTTACAATCCCAAGGTTCTGGCGTACCATTACGAGTCCAAATCAAGAGGCCATGAGGATTCGCCCGAAAAGCTTGCGCGCTTTGACCGCGAAATCGCGTATATCAGAAACAGGTGGCAGGAATATTTTACTGACGGCGACCCCTTTTACAACCGTAATCTTTCGCTAAAAAAACAGGATTATTCGATAAAAGAAATCTGAGACGGCGTTATTGCCGTCCGTGTAAAAAGAAAGGCTGAAATGAGAAAAGTAAGTATAGTCATACCCAATTACAACGGAGCAAAATTCATACCCGAATGCTTTGAAGCCTTAAAAAGGCAGAGCTTCAAGGATTTTGACGTGATTTTTGCCGATAACGCGTCGGAGGACGAAAGCCTTAAGCTCGCAAAGGAGTGCGCGGGAGAGCTTTCGCTCCGGTTAATCGAACTGGATATAAACTACGGCTTTGCCAAGGCGGTAAACGAGGGAATAAAGGCGAGCGACGCCGAATATGTGATTCTGCTCAACAACGATACCAAAGCGGGCGCGCATTTTGCCCGGGAGCTGCTTGCCGCAATCGAGGGAGGCGATGATATTTTCTCGGCGCAGGCGCATATGCTGCAGTATAACGACAGCAGGCTGACGGACAGCGCGGGGGACTATTTCAGCCTGCCCGGGTGGGCTTTTTCAAGAGGAAAGGACAAGCCGGCAAGGCTTTATCGCGAGGACTGCGAAATATTCTCGTCATGCGCCGGAGCGGCAATATACAGGAGAGACATATTTGAGAAAATAGGATACTTTGACGAAAAATTTTTTGCCTATCTTGAGGATGTGGATATCGGATACAGGGCGCGGCTTAACGGCTACCGCAATATTTTCGCGCATAAGGCGAAGGTTCTGCATGTTGGTAGCGGCGCGAGCGGCTCAAGACACAATTCCTTCAAGGTCAGCCTTGCGGCGCGCAACTCCGTTTTTGTAATGTATAAAAATTTTGCGCCGTGGCAGAAGGCGGTCAATTTCATTCCGGTGTTCATCGGCATTATAATAAAAGCGCTGTATTTTACCTCAAAGGGACTCGGAAAGGACTATATCAAGGGAATATTAAGCGCGATTGGCGGACTTTCCGACATTAAAAAGCCGGAGTTTTCAGAAATATGCGCTTACAACAGCAGGCTTGTCCAGAAGGAGCTTTGCAGTAACACGTTGAAATTACTGCGTTCATTCATTTAATACTCCTTTAAGTTTCCCGTAAGATTTCGGGCAAATTTGTAGTGACAATTTTAAAAGCATATGGTAGAATCATACTGTATTTAATTCATTCAAAAATAATATTTTTTGGGAAGGGACGGTTTTATGTCATATCAGGATACATACAACGAATGGTGCAATAATCCTTATTTTTCAGAGGAAACAAGAGCGGAGCTCAAGTCAATTGCGGGCAATGACAAGGAAATCGAGGACAGGTTTTTCAAGGATTTGGAATTCGGAACCGGAGGACTTCGCGGAGTTATAGGCAACGGAACCAACAGAATGAATGTTTACACTGTCAGGAAGGCTACTCAGGGACTTGCCAATTTTATTATAAAAGAGGGCGCCCAGGACAAGGGCGTTGCGATAGCGTACGATTCAAGAAGAATGTCTCCCGAATTTGCGGATGAGGCGGCGCTCTGTCTTAACGCGAACGGAATCAAGGCTTATGTTTTCCCGTCGCTCAGACCTACGCCCGAGTTATCGTTTGCCGTAAGGGACAGGGGCTGTGTTGCGGGTATTGTTGTTACGGCAAGCCACAATCCTCCCGAATATAACGGATATAAGGTATACTGGGAGGACGGCGCGCAGATTACGGCGCCCAAGGACAAACAGATTATTACCGAGGTCAACGCGATTACCGATTACAACGTCGTTAAGACAATGGACAAGGACGAAGCCGTTGCAAAGGGGCTTTATATCGTTATCGGCGAGGACCTTGATGACAGATATATTGCGGCTCTCAAGTCGCAGGTAATCAATCCCGATGTGATTAAGGAAATGGGCGACAGCCTTGTGGCTGTTTACACTCCGCTTCACGGAACCGGAAATCTTCCGGCAAGACGTGTTCTTAAGGAAGTAGGTTTCAACAATATAATTGTGGTGCCCGAGCAGGAAAAACCGGACGGCAACTTCCCGACGGTTGGATATCCCAATCCCGAGGACCCCAAGGCATTCGCGCTTGCGCTTGCGCTCGGAAAGGAGAAGAACGCAGATCTTGTGCTTGCCACCGACCCCGACGCGGACAGACTCGGTGTGTATGCTAAGGATTCAAAGACGGGCGAATATATGTCATTTACCGGAAATATGTCCGGAATGCTTATTGCAGAGTACATTCTTTCGCAGAAAAAGGAAAAGGGACTTATCCCCGCTAACGGTGCGCTGGTTAAAACAATCGTTTCCACCAATCTTGCGGATGTCGTTGCGAAGGAGTACAATCTTAAGCTTATAGAGGTGCTCACTGGCTTTAAGTACATCGGAGAGCAGATTAAATGGTTCGAAGAGCAGAATACCTATGAGTATATGTTCGGCTTTGAGGAAAGCTACGGCTGCCTTGTAGGAACACATGCGAGGGACAAGGACGCGATTGTTGCGGTGCTTATGCTTTGTGAGGCTGCCGCATACTATAAGAAGCAGGGATTGACGCTTTGGGACCAGATGCTCAATATATACGAGAAATACGGCTATTTCAAGGAAACTCTTGTTTCAATAGAAAAGAAGGGCGTTTCCGGCATTGCCGAAATCAAAGCAATGCTTGAGAAGCTCAGAAGCAACCCTCTCAAGACCATCGGAGGCTACAAGGTTCTTGCGGTAAGGGATTACGACAGCAATGTGATTACCTATGCTGACGGAACTACATCCGAAACCGGGCTGCCTAAGTCCAACGTGCTTTACTATGAGCTTGAGGACAATGCGTGGTGCTGCGCAAGACCTTCGGGAACCGAGCCCAAGGTTAAGTTCTATATGGGCGTTAAGGGCAGCAGCTTTGAGGACGCGCAGAATAAGCTTGAGTTCTTAAAGGACGATATGATGCAGCTTATCGGGTAAAGGATTATCCGTAACAACATTTTAAAAAAAGAGCTGCCGCTTGATTGCGGCAGCTCTTTTTATGCACAGAGCCGTGCAGAGGTATATGCCACTGAAGTGGCGCACGGGTCGCGCGGCGAGTAGGAGAAGATAAAGCTTCCCTACTCGATTTGAAAAAATGTGCGGATAAACGGCAAATTCTCACTTTGCGGGACTGATTTTCGGTATACGGGCTGTTATTTTTTATGACGTATTTGTAGAATGAGGCTGAAAAATTCAAATGTTAAGGAGGATTTGTTATGCCAAAGAATTCAATAGGGCAATTTATTGCCGCGTTAAGAAAAGCAAACGGAATGACACAGCAGGAGGTTGCGGAGCGTCTGAATGTTTCCAACAAAGCGGTCAGCCGTTGGGAGCGTGACGAGTGCGCTCCGGATTTATCGCTGATTCCGGCTATCGCCGAGATGTTCGGCGTTACCTGTGACGAGCTTTTGAAGGGTGAGCGGATTTTGGATGTATCACCGCAGGAAAAGAAGGAACCGAAGGTCGAAAAGCAGATAAGAAACCTTATTAACAGAACACTGTCCGATTTCAAAACGCTTATATGGATTTCCGTTACGGTGTCCGTCGGAGGCTTGGTTTGTATGTTCGGTATTTCATACGGATTTTACCGTCCCGTAATAGGCTTTGCGGTAATGCTTTTATTTGAAGCCTGCGCATTCGCGCTTGCCGTATTGGCGGTGAACAAAGCGAAAGCTGTGAAGACGGATAACGAGCTGTTTGAAGAGGCCGACGAGGCATTGACTGCCGGATTCGACAACACCCTGGGCTCGTTCTCGTTTATTGCTTTTTTCGCGATAGTATCGGTGATACTTCTTTCTCTTCCGCCGGTAATAATCACTTCCGATTATGTGCAAAGAGCAGTTCCGATTATAAGCTATTTTACGGTTTTCTTTGTCGGAATTGCCATGATACTGGCGATTGTTTTTCTTAAATGTAAAAAACCTTACATGGAATGGATTTCAGGTAGGCGGCAGTTCCGGAAAGCGCGTGCTCTTTTTGCACGCAAGGTACGGATAATGAGCGCCGCTCAGATAGCTTTAACTGCTCTTGCGGGCTTGAATTTGGCAGTTGCGCCGTGTTTTGAGAAAAATACCGCGGACGGATTCACGGCAACCGATGTCGGCGCTGTCACGGCATTTGGATGCATTATCGCAAGTATTATATGCTTTGTCTTGTTTTTGCTGAAAAATAAGGAAGGACGGAAAGAATTTATATTGCCCGGTATACGGAATCTATTTTTTATACCGTCCGCCCTGATTATTGACAAACTGCATTATGTGGGTTTTTATGCGGATGGAGATGAAGCGCCGAAAAGATACGATATCTGGGAGGCGAAATGTATTTTGTATGCCGTCGCTCTGGCGTTGTTCGTGTTCGTGCTGTTTTCTCTGATTGACGCGCTGATAAAAAGAAAATCCAGATAAAACAAGAGGCTGCCGCTCAGAAAGGAGCGCAGCCTCGGTACTTATCAGAGGTTATAAAGTCTGGAGTATTTTTCCTTGAAAAATTTAATAATCGGCTCTGCACTTACCTCGCGTCCGCATACATTCCTGATTACTTCGGCGGGTGTGCGGGTGCTGCCGTAGCGGTGGATTTTTTCGTTGAGCCATTTGGTGATGTCCTTGATTTTTCCGTCGGCAAGAAGCCTGTCAACGGGACCGAGCTCCTTTTCCACTGCCTCGAGATACATTCCGTCGTAAATCGTTCCGAGCAGATACGAGGGAAAATAGCCGAAGGAGCCGTCCGCCCAGTGGGTATCCTGAAGGATTCCGTCGGTGTCGCTGTCGGGAGTGATTCCGAGGTATTCCTCCATCTTTGAATTCCACAGCTTCGGAAGCTCGGATACGGGTACGTTGTCCCGGAAAATAGCTTTTTCAATCTCATAGCGTATGATGATGTGGAAGCAGTAGGTCAGCTCGTCGGCGGAGCATCTTATAAAGCTGCTGCGGACATTGTTAATCTGTCTTTCAAAGTCGTCAAGGCTTATCTGTTTGAACTGCGGCAAAAGCTCTCCGAGCTTGCCGTATATCGGCACCCAGAAATTGCGGTTGCGTCCGAGAATGTTCTCGTAGAAGCGTGACTGGCTTTCGTGAACTCCCATATAGCGGCAGCTTCCCGCAACGGTTCCGTCGTATTCGGGATTTACGTTCTGCTCGAAAATAGCGTGACCGCCCTCGTGGATAGCCGTAAACATAGCGTCAATTGCGTCGTCCTCTTTATAGTGGTTGGTTACGCGCACGTCCTTTGACGAGAAATTTAGAGTGAACGGATGCTCGCTTTCGGCGACGTTTCCGCGGGCGAAATCAAAGCCGATATATTCAAGAAGCATTTTCTGAACCTTGCGCTGCGCGTCGGGGTCGTAATAGGATTTAAACGCCGAATCGTCGGGCTTTTCCGCCTCGGAAATTTTTTTGACCAAAGGAATAAGCTCCTCCTTCATACGGTCAAAAAGCTTGTCGATAGTGGCGGAGTCCATTCCTTTTTCGTATTCGTCAAGAAGAGCCTCGTAGACCTCCTTGTCGGGGTCGGTGTAGGAGGTCATTTTACGCGTTGCCGTGATGACCTTTTCAAGATGCGGAGCGAAGGAGGCGAAATCGTTGTTCTGCTTGGCGTCAACCCAAGCATTTTCAGACGCCGTCACGGTTCTTACATATTCCTCATAGAAATCGGCGGGAATTCTTTTGTCCCTGTCGTAGTCCTCCTTCATCTTTGTGACGATGAATTTCATCGTATCGTCAAGCTGTTCAAATTCCTCGGGCTGGCTTAAGCCCGAAAGCATCTGTCCAAGCTCGTCCGAGGTCGAGAGTGCAAAGCTTTCTGTTGAAAAATAAGCCGTCACGTCCTCAAGCGCCTCAAGTCCGCGCTTTGGCGCTCCCGTTTTCATGTCCCAGTAAATAAGTGTGTTAGCGTGCTCGTAATACTGCATTTTTTTGAGATATTCGTTGAATTTTTCCGATAAAGCGCTCATATTATTTCCTTTCATTGTTACTTCTATTTTGATATTCCGCAGCTTAATGTACTGTTGTGGTATTCGGGCGAGCTGCTTACATCTTCCCCGAACCATTCCGGCGGAGTGTAGGCAATAGCCTGTTCCTCGGAGCTAAATTCCACCTCGGCGAGAATAAGTCCGTCATACTCTCCCTCAAATACGTCAAGCTCAATCGTCAGTCCGTCCCTTTCGGGGATTTCGTAGCGTTTTTTTGTGATGATTATGCCGTCGTGCTTTGCCAGAAGATGGGAATAAGCCTCCTCGGTGAGAGGAAGATTGTACTCCTCGCGCACCATAAGCCCTTTTGATTTATAGGTAAGATAAAAATCGTCGTTGTCGCGTCGCACTCTTACCACGGGTTCGGTGCAAAGATAAGCCTGTTCAATTTTGCGGCAAACATAGTCATCAAGCTCAAAGGGAATTTTGGTGATTAAAAATTTTCTCTCGATTTCCATTGAACAATCACTCCTTAAAGTATACACTATTTTGTCCTTTTTTACATAAAGAAATGCAAAACAGGATAAAGATGATGCAGGCTACTGTATATTTATTTCTTTATTATACTATTATGGTATTTTTTGTGCAAGCTGATATTTTACATGCAGTAATTTGTTTGCATTTATAGAGACAAATACGATATTTTGTGATATACTAAAAAACGTCAGAAGATTGATACTAACCGTGAAAAGCAATATGGATGGACAGTTGCTTACGGAGATAATGGATAATTAACGCGCGCATAGGAAGCAGAGAGTAAAATATGAATACCAGAAATAATATGATTATTATTAAAGGCGAAATAAAAACGCCAGAAATAATTTCGTGTAAGTATAATCCAAATACAAAAAAGACCGATGTCAAATACAATAACGGAAGAACTTATTCTTATGCATATTTTAATGTAGAATGGTTAAAGGAGCCAAAAGTTTTAAATCCCAATCTGTATCGTATTAGCAGGGAAGGTCGGGAGCTATTTGATATCGTATATATTTGTGTATTTAAAGGCACATATGATGTATATTGGCATATTGGCTTTGGTAATGGCAGTGAAAGAGATTATCGCCAAAGTGATTTAAATATTGTGGAGTCATGCCTTAATCAAAGGCAATCTGCAAATGTTTTTGAATATATAAAACAGATTGCAGGCTTGAGTAATATTAAGAATGAAGAAACTGGCGAAAAGCTGTTGGCAAAGAGGTATGAGAAGATATCTTTCGTGAGTGAAGAAGTAGCTTTAGCAAAGTATCTTGACCCTTCTTCATTTAAAACCAGCCAAATGAAGAGTGAATATGTTCCCATTTTTCCGTTTGGGTGTAATACTAGTCAATATAAGGCTGTCAAAAATGCTATGGAAAACCAAATTAGTGTGATTCAGGGACCACCGGGGACAGGTAAGACGCAGACTATATTAAATATAATTGCCAATATATTAATACAGGGAAAGACAGTTCAAATAGTATCTAACAATAACTCCGCAACAGAAAATGTGTTTGAGAAATTATCTTCTCCGAAATACAATTTAGGATTCGTTGCTGCCACATTGGGAAGTTTTGAAAATAAAAAAATATTTGTTGAGAATCAGGATATAAATTATCCTGATTTATCGTCGTGGAAAATAGAAGAAGATCCAAAGGATTTCCAGAGAAGAATATTAGAACAGTCTGCTCAGTTAAAAACCGTTTTTGATAAGCAGGAGAAACTTGCCTGTTTAAGACAGGAACTTTCACAATTAGATACAGAATTAAAATATTTTAATCAATATGTTGAGGAATCTGATGTTAATACAAATATGATAGAGTTCAGGAGAAAACTACCCTCAAGGCATTGGATGATATTGTGGTGTGAGTGCCAAGCAATTTCGGAAGAAAAGAAGAAGATAGGATTTTTATTTAAGATAAAAGCTGCTTTTAAATATGGAATAAAGAGTCGAAACTTTTACAAGCAGGATATTGCAAAGATAATTACAACATTTCAAGCGATGTATTATTATTCAAAGAAAGCAGAATTGTCTGCGGAAATTGCGGATATTGAAAAGTATTTGAATGGTGTTAATAAAAATTTATTAGAGGATTTGTGTAATAAGTCCATGACGGCATTAAAAGACAAGCTGGCAAGAAAGTATGAAGGTAACAATGGACGAAAAATATTTAACGAAGATAACTTGTGGAAAGAACCATATGAAGTTTTGAAAGAATATCCTGTTATATTAAGTACAACATTTTCTTCAAGAAATAGTTTAAATTCAGATGTTGTGTACGATTACCTTATCATGGACGAAGCCTCGCAGGTAGATATTGCAACTGGTGCGTTGGCACTTTCGTGTGCGAAGAATGTTGTTATTGTTGGAGATACTAAGCAACTTCCAAATGTTGTTAAAGATTATATAAAGAACGAAGCTAAGGCTATATTCGATAGTTTTAATGTGAATGAAGGCTATCAGTACACAAAAAGTTTTCTTCAATCTATTTTGGAGGTTATGCCAAATGTAACACAAACATTATTACGAGAACATTATAGATGTCACCCTAAAATAATTAATTTTTGCAACCAGAAATTTTATCGTGGAGAACTGATTATAATGACAACTGATAATGGGGAGAATGATGTTTTATCTGTAGTTAAAACGGTGACGGGCAATCACGAGCGTAATCATTACAGTCAGCGCCAGATAGATGTAATTAAAAAAGAAATAATACCTAAATATGGTTTGGATCCGAAAGATACCGGAATTATATCGCCATACAAAAATCAAGTAGAAGCATTAAGCAAGGAAGTTACTGAATTCGATTCTGCAACTGTACATAAGTTTCAGGGTAAAGAAAAAGACAACATCATTATATCTACGGTAGACGATGAAATATCCGATTTTGCAGATGATCCGTATTTAATCAATGTTGCTGTATCAAGAGCTAAAAAGAAACTGATGCTGGTTGTGACTGGGAATGAACAGACTAGAGAACATAATATAACGGATTTGGTGGATTACATTCAATATAATAATTTTGAGGTTACTGACAGTAGGGTTTATTCTATTTTTGATTATTTTTATAAGCAGTATACGGAAAAAAGAAAGACATATTTACAGAAGCATAAGAAGGTATCCGAATATGATTCGGAAAACTTAATGTATTCATTGATAGACGAAATTATCGCCCAAAATAAGTTTTCATGCTTGGATGTTGTTTGTCATTTTCCGTTGAATATGTTGATTAAAAATCCGGAATTATTAAATGAAGAAGAATGTAAATATGCAATGAATCCGGGTACTCATTTGGATTTTCTGATATATAACAGAATAGGCAAAAAACCGGTGTTAGCAATTGAAGTTGATGGATATGAATATCATAAAGGAGATACCGTACAGTCTTCACGAGATTTGCTGAAAAATCATATAATGGAGTTGTATGAAATTCCATTATTGAGATTTAAGACAAATGGTAGTGGTGAAAGGGAAAAGATTATGGAGATGTTGGAAAAGCTGGTTGGATAAAAAGATGCAATATTATGAGCGGAAATGATGTAATAACCGACCCGCAAAAGCTGGTTCGTATGGAAATGAAAAATGAGGTTTATGGCCTTGATAAGATATATTCATCTGCTTAACTGATGGATAAAGTTGAAGCGTTACTCAAAGAAAATAATATTGATTACTGCAGAAATTTTCATTGGACTACTGATGCCGGTTACGGATAAACCTACGGTCAGATACTGAACTATCGCCCAAAAGTCGCGCTTTGCGTCAAAATGGAGGGAGTGGGCTTATTTACACAGCAAATTAAAGAAAATGTCTATATCATATCTGATATACTTGCCGACGATTGGACATTGGGGTGGGATATCAAAGATATAGATATGGCGGTAAATAAAGCTGTTAATATTATTTTAAAGAGAGAAACGTAATATTTTGTTATGAACCCTAAAACGGGGAAGCACAATTATAACATAGACTTATTGGTATTGCTGTGTTAATATTGTATAAAACAGTTCATAATAAAAAAATAACCATAGAAAGGACGAAATTTTATGAAATTATATGCTTTTTTGGCGGACGGATTTGAAACGGTGGAAGCTTTAGGTGTTGTCGATATTATGAGAAGAGGCGGCGTCGAGGTTTGTACCGTGTCGGTATCGGACAGACTTGAGGTTGTCACCTCGCACAATATTATGGTGCTTGCTGACAAGCTTTTCGACGACTGCGATTTTTCGGACGCGGACGTTGTTTTTCTTCCGGGAGGACTGCCCGGAACCAAAAATCTTGAGGCGCATGAGGGACTTTGTGCTCTTATTGACAAAGCCTTTGCCGACGGAAAATACATAGCAGCAATCTGCGCGGCGCCGAGTATACTCGGACACAGGGGAATTCTTAAGGGGAAAACGGCGACCTGCTTTCCCGGCTATGAGGACGAACTGGACGGAGCGATGCCGACGGGAGAAGGCTTTTGCGTGGACGGTAAAATAATCACCGGAAAGGGCATGGGCAAGACAATAGATTTCGCGCTTGCAATCCTTGAGGCTTTGACCGGAAAGGATAATGCCGAAGAAATAAAATCAAAAATACAGTATTAGAAATGCCGAAAATTGCCATTATATTTTACTGACATGTGCAGATACTAGGGTTACAACAGTAAAATACTGTTGAATATAAAGGAGCAATCCGAAAACGGGATGGCTCCGGCAACCAGAATCACGCATGGAGGTGAACTATCATGGCAAGCAATTCAAATTCTAGCAACAGAATGACCGTACCCGAAGCAAAGGGCGCAATGGATAAGTTTAAGATGGAAGTTGCATCTGAGCTTGGAGTACCCTTGAAGGAGGGTTACAACGGTGACCTTACTTCACGTCAGGCCGGAAGCATTGGCGGCGAGATGGTAAGAAAGATGATCAAGAAGCAGGAAGAGCAGATGTCATCTAAATAATCGTTGACCGATTATTTCTAAATTTAGAAAACCCGCTGTAAGCAGGGGCTTAAACCTTGCTTGCAGTGGGTTTTCACTTTTACGAGAAAAAGTTGAGATAATAATACGGAACAAAAATCTTTTCGACAAACTTTGCCGCCGGAACATAGCTTGAAGCGTTTATAAAAATATTGCAGAAAATAAGGCAGCCAAGCAGGATAACCGGTATGCAGGCGGAAAAGCTCCGGCTTTTGCGGGTAACCGCCGTCATTATGAATGAGAAAAGCCAGGACAGCAGTACCAGCGCAAGCATTGCCGTAAGCTCGACGGGCGACACATAAAGACCGAGTATAGCGAGCGCGAAAATCGATACAATTCCGAAAAAAAATGTCGGAATCAGGATATAAAGAGTTCTGCACAGACTTCCGTATGAGCCCGTCAGTGTTGCGAAGATTCCCTTTTCCCTGTCGCGCATCCATGTCACGCCGCCGAAAAGAGCGGCGAGAAATACCATAACGGACAGGATTCCTCGGACGGGAAAGGAAACCGCGCTTTCGGTAATATCTTTTTCGGTCAGACCGCCCGCGCCGTATGTATGGTAGGCAAGCTTAAAGGTCGCGTTGCCGTTAAGATATCTTTCATACAGACGCAGCAGCTCGCCTATGTATTCCGTGTCGCTCTCCGCGAAAAGTCCGAGCGATTTGACATGTTTGGTTATTATACTGCGTCCCTGTATGCGCAGAAGCTCTGCGTATACAACCTCGTTGATTGACGCCTGAATCGTGTTTGACGGGTGGTGGAGCACAAGAATGCTGCCGGACGCGTTCTCCGTCCGCTTTGACAAATCGTTCGGAAAAACATATCCGCAGTTTAGCTTGGTGTTTTTTACGTCGCGGTACAATGCGTCGAGGTCGTCATACTTAACAAAATCAAAGGAGCCCTCGTATTTAACGAGATTTTCGGAAAGCTCCGCGGCAGCGGGGTCGCCGCCGTCGGCATAAACTCCGGCGATTATCGAACTGCCCTCGCTCAGGGCGGGAATCGAACCGGCAATGGCGGCAGCCGCCGGAATCAGAACCAGTATCGCGATAAAAAGAGGACTTTTAAGCTGGCGTTTGGTCAGCATGGCAAGCCATGTAAAGAATTTCCTCATCTATCTGTCCCTCCCTTTTATAACAGTAACGATAATGCTTACGACGGTGAAAGCAAGCCCGTAGCCGACTGTCATGGTAAGCGCCTGTGTGTTGATTTCTCCGGAGGTTATCGATTCCGTGAGTCTGCACCATCCGTATGCCGGAAGAAATTTTCCGATGCGCTCTATGGCGGGCGGCAGATATGACGACGGTACAATTCTGCCGCTTGCGTACATCATAAGCGCGGTGGAGAGAAACATCAGAAGCACGCTGACAAGCCCTCCGTCCGCAACACAGCATAAAAGCATGATAAAGCTTGAGACCGAGGCGGTCAGCACAAGAAAAATCAATATTCCGCCAGCCGTCAGCCCGATGTATTCCGACGCAAAGCTGCCGCCCGCCGCCAGCAGGAGCGCCGTAAAAAGTACAAAAAACATGAGTGTTACGCCGACAAGCTCGCTCAATCTCATGTACGCCTTTGAAATGCGGCTTGCACGCAGCGATTCCATAACCGCCGCGGGTCTGTTGGAGAATCGGTCCGCGACGGTCATGCCGCAAAGAAGCAGCATAAGCACGATTCCCGAGCAGATATAATATCCGGCGGCAGATATGTTCCCGGTCGCGGATATCGGTTCGGCTTTAAAGAAATTCCCGCGGTTAAGCGTATAAGCTATGTAATAATCGTACAGCGAATCCTGTGCCGACGAAACCGATGAGGAAAAGCCGTGGAGCTTAAGCAAATCTCCCACGGCGTAAATTCCCGACTCCGAATACGACAGAAACTGAGCGCCTGCCCCGATCAGCGAGCAAAACAGCATGGATTCCATTCCGGCGTTTTCGGGAATGATTACGTTTCCCGGAGTATTGCTGCCGTACATAAGGCTGTCAATAAAGCCGTCGGGAATCTGAATGATTGCGGAAAGCTCACCCTTGTCAAGCTTTGCGAGAGCGGTATCGATATCAAGGGTTTCAAATTCGCACACGGATTTAAGACTGTCCATATTGGCAATCAGATTAAAGGCAAGGGCAATGTCGGAATCTCCGTCGGGGATTACCGCGGCGACTTTTACGCTTACGCTATTTTCCATGCTCCGCCCGAGAATCGCGTTGCCGCATACTCCGAGCGCGATTACGGCAGCTGCGAAAATCACCGTACATATTATAAGTCTCGGCATGGAGCGGAAGGTTGATTTTATCTGAAAAAAAAGAAGAAGCAGGTGTTTTTTAAGCATTGATGCCGCCCATCCTTCCTATAAGGTCGGAAAGCCTTGTATCGGAGGGCAGTGCGCCGAGCACGCCGCCGTTCATAAGGTACATTTTAGTGCATACGGAAAGCTCGCCCTCCTCGTGGCTGGCGATGATTATCGTTCCGCCTCCGGCAAGGTATCTGCGCATATATTTTTTTATGTCCTCCTTGCATACTATGTCAAGCGAGGCTCCGGGCTCGTCCAGAATCAGCACGATTGGGTCCTTTGCGATGGCGCAGGCTATGCTCAGGCGTTTTTTCATTCCGCCGGACAGGTTGCGAACCGTTGTTTTAAGGTATCTGTCTATTCCGAAATCGGCAATAACGCCGTTTTTGATATCGTCCTTAAGGCTGTGGCGGCTGTCGCAGTACCATAGCTTCAGGTTATCAAGCGCCGTCAGATTGTCAAAAAGCGGGTTTTCCTGCGGCACATAGCCTATGTATCTTCCGAAAAACGCCTTGTGTGCAAGCGGATTTTCGCCTTTGTAGCGTAAGGTGCCGCCGCTCGGACGCAGCGCGCCCGAAAGAATCTTAAGCAGGGTTGATTTGCCGCAGCCGTTTGCGCCCACGATTCCTACACAGTCGCCGCTTGCGGCGTCAAACGAGATATTTCTCAGAATCTCCCTGCACCCGTATTTTTTTGCTATATTTCTGACCTCTATTATTGACATGACGATTCCTCACAGTCCGTAAATTATCCTGACCTGCGGATTATTTTATCACAGGGAGAAATTAATGTAAAGGAAGTTATAAGCTGTCAGTGTGGGTCATGGATAATGCCCAGAAAGAAAGGAGCAGGATAAAATGATGAGCAAGGATAGTTTCACCGCAATTAGCAAATTTTTATCTCGCACGATAGCACTGCCTACTTGAAGCAATGGACTACAATAAAGATAGCTGCATGGGAAAACGCTGCATTCAAGAGTATGAGCCAGGGCAACAAAATAGATGAAATCCAGCGCCTTTTCCCCAATAGGTTGTTTATGAACTTCTATTGAACTTTAGGGAAATGGGAATTGTTTTTCTGATATGGTTGGTGTATAATTTAATTTGTATAAGTGTGTATTTCTGGGTATGACCATCGAAGTACGGACTATACCAAAACTATGAACTGCATCTGAAAGCGGACAAGGGATAACGATTGGAAAGGGGAGGCTTGTGATGAAAATATTTGACAATATCACAGATATCGTCCGGGATGACTTGAAAACGACCATACAGCGCGGCAGCAAAGTTTCTATAGCGGCCGCCTGCTTTTCCATGTATGCATACAAAGAACTGAAAAGCCAACTGGAACAGGTTGAAGAATTCCGTTTTATCTTTACCTCCCCCACCTTCGTTCAAGAGCGAGCCGAAAAGCAAAGACGGGAATTCTACATCCCAAGGCTCAGTAGGGAGACAAGTCTGTACGGAACAGAATTTGAAATCAAGCTGCGCAATGAAATGACTCAACGGGCTGTGGCCAGAGAATGTGCTGAGTGGATCAGGCGCAAGGCTACTTTCAAATCCAATGTTACCGGGGAAAATATGATTGGCTTTATGACCGTCAATACTTCGACAGAGCAGACTGCCTATATGCCCCTGAACGGATTTACCACGGTGGATATCGGCTGTGAACGCGGCAATAACATCTACAATATGGTCAACCGAATGGAAGCACCGTTTTCCACCCAATATATGCAGCTGTTTGAAACACTCTGGAATGACCGTGAAAAAATGCAAGATGTAACGGAAATGATCATCTCCAATATCAGCACAGCCTATAATGAGAATTCGCCGGAGTTTATCTACTTTATGACGCTGTACCATGTTTTCAGTGAATTCTTAAATGATATTTCCGAGGATGTACTGCCCAATGAAGCAACTGGCTTTAGGCAGAGCAAAATCTGGAGTATGCTTTATGATTTTCAGCGGGACGCTGTTCTCGCCATTATCAATAAGTTGGAGCAATACAACGGCTGTATCCTGGCTGACAGCGTGGGGTTGGGCAAAACCTTTACCGCCCTTGCCGTTATCAAATACTATGAGAACAGGAACAAGTCCGTACTTGTTCTTTGCCCCAAAAAGCTGGCGGAGAACTGGAATACCTATAAGGACAACTATGTCAATAATCCTATCGCTGCCGACCGCTTGAATTATGATGTACTGTTTCACACCGACCTGTCCCGCTCTGGCGGCACCTCCAACGGACTTGACCTTGACCGGCTGAACTGGGGGAACTATGACCTTGTTGTCATTGACGAATCCCACAATTTCCGTAATGGAGCTGGAACTCATGCCAACACGCAGGAGAACCGTTACATAAGGCTGATGGACAGAGTGATTCGTGCGGGCGTTCGGACAAAGGTACTGATGCTGTCCGCAACACCGGTCAATAACCGCTTTACCGACCTTAAAAACCAGCTTGCCATTGCCTATGAGGGTAACCCGGAATTCATCAATGAAACGCTGGATACAAAAAAGCCCATTGACGAGATCTTCCGGCAGGCTCAGAAATCGTTCAACGCTTGGAGTAAACTCGACCCAGATGCACGCACCACCGATGCTCTGCTCCGTACATTGGACTTTGATTTCTTTGAACTGCTTGACAGTGTGACCATTGCCCGCTCAAGGCGGCACATTGAAAAATATTATGATACGGCGGCGATCGGACAATTTCCAGAGCGGCTGAAACCAATTTCTCTGCGGCCCAGTATGACCGACCTGTCCAGCGCCATCAATTACAACCAGATATTTGAACTGCTGACTCAACTGAGCCTTTGCATTTATACGCCCTCAGACTATATTTTTCCGAGCCGGATTGCAAAGTACATCGACTTAACCCACAACAAGGGGAATAACCTCACCCAGCATGGGCGTGAACAGGGTATCCGACGGCTGATGAGCATCAATCTCTTAAAGCGTTTGGAAAGTTCTGTGTACTCTTTCCAACTGACGCTCACTCGAATCCTTGACCTGATCACCGGTACTATCAAAGCCATCAATGACTTTGAAAAATATGGCAGAGCCGACATAGATATGGTCGAAGCATCCGAGGATGACTTTGATATGGAAGACAGCAGTACCGATTATTTCACCGTGGGCAAAAAGGTGAAGATTGATCTGGCCGATATGGACTACAAAACCTGGCGCAGCGAACTGCAAAAGGATGCGGAGAATCTGGAACTGCTTACTTTGATGATTGCCGATATCACGCCGGAACATGATTTGAAGCTCCGGAATCTTTTAAAATTGTTGGATGAAAAAATGCAAAGCCCTATCAATGCGGGCAATAAAAAGGTACTGATTTTCTCGGCATTCTCCGACACAGCGGAGTATCTGTATAACCAGGTGGCAGGCTATGTCAAGGAAAAGTACGGTCTGGATACCGCCGTGATTACCGGGACCATTGACGGAAAAACGACCATCAAAGGATTGAAAGCCACTCTGAACAATGTGCTGACCTGTTTCTCTCCCGTCTCCAAAGGACGGGATGTACTGATGCCGGGCAGCACAAAAGAGATCGACATTCTGATTGCCACTGACTGTATTTCTGAGGGACAGAACTTACAGGACTGCGACTATCTGGTTAACTACGATATCCATTGGAACCCAGTGCGTATTATCCAGCGTTTTGGGCGTATCGACCGTATTGGCAGCAAAAACAAGGTGATCCAGTTGGTGAATTTCTGGCCGGATATGACGCTGGACGAGTACATCAATTTGAAATCTCGCGTGGAAACCCGGATGAAGATTTCTGTGATGACCTCCACTGGCGACGATGACTTGATCAATCCCGAAGAAAAAGGGGACCTGGAATACCGTAAACAACAGTTGAAGCGGCTCCAGGAGGAAGTGGTGGATATGGAGGATATGTCCACCGGCATCTCCATCATGGACCTGGGACTGAACGAGTTCCGGCTTGATTTGCTGGACTACATCAAAACGCATGGTGACTTGGCGAAAAAGCCGAAAGGCCTCCATGCGGTCGTTCCCGCAACCGATGAAAACCCGGAGGGCGTGATTTTCGTTCTGCGGAATATCAACAACAGCGTCAATATTGACAACCAAAACCGCATTCACCCATTTTATATGGTCTATATCAGTGTGGACGGCGAGGTAGTCTGCGACTACTTGAACCCCAAAAAGCTACTGGATATCATCCGGTTATTGTGCCGGGGCAAGTCGGGACCGATCATGACGCTGTGTACAAAATTCAACGAAGAAACGGATGACGGGAAGGACATGAAAGAGGTGTCGCAGCTTCTTTCTGACGCGATCAACTCTATCATTGATGTGAAAGAAGAAAGCGATATTGACAGTCTGTTTTCTGCTGGCGGGACTTCCGCCTTGATGAATGAGGTATCTGGGCTGGATGATTTTGAACTGATATGTTTCCTGGTGGTCAAATAGGGAGGTGTAGCCTATGCTCGGTCTGCCCAAAAGCACCGAATTTAACCGGCGCATTCCAAAGCAGAAGTTTTATGAAAACCTTACCATTTCCTCAACATTGAAGCGTGTTTTTGTTGAGCAGATCAAGGTGATCTGGTGGAGAAACAAGATCGCTCATTCTACGATGAACCTTGCCGCTGGGGAGACTGTAACAGAAATCGAGGTCTTTGAGCTTTGTCTGTCCGCACCGCAGCTGGAGGAGGGCATCCTGCGGCAGATCGACAAGGAGATACCCTATCACATCCTGTTTTTGCTGGAATATGAGGGCAAATATCAGGCGTGGACAGCCTACAAAGAAACGGTGGGAATCGGGACGAATGCATTCAAGGTGGGCAGCTACTACTATACCGATTGGATGGAGGAAGCTACCCTACCGCTAAAGCTGGACGGGCTGAATACCGACCAGGTTTACGAAAACTTTGTGCGGCAGATTGCGGGGGAGGTTTTTTCCAGAACAGGGGCATCGCTAAAAGAGTCGGTGGAGCGGGACGAACGCAGGAAAGAGTTACAAAAACAGATTGCGGCTCTGCAAGTAAAGGTGCGCCGGGAACGACAACTAAACAAGCAGGTTCAGTTGAATGCGGAATTGAAAAGATTGAAAAAAGAACTGGAGGAATTGTAGTAACTATGTTAACAGATAATCAAAAGCATATACTTATTGAGTCCATAAAACAATTAACAAATCCGTCGGAATTAGAAAAAGATATTCTTGATACCCTGGAGGAAATATCCAAGCAGTCCATTAATATGAAGCACGCACAAGCAAGAATTACTTTAACCTATGAAAAGCATCTTGACTTATATGCAAAAGTGAGTGCTTTACCTACAACTGTTCAGAAAACTTCCGACCAAATTAGCGAAATGGATTTGCGGTATATCTTACAGATGCAGCTAAATTTTTTGCTTGAAAAGGAGCAGGAGGAAAAATATCATGGACAAAATGCGCATGGAAACTCTTGACTTAACTCAGGCTAACATTGAAAAACTTGCCACTCTGTTCCCCGCCTGCGTGACCGAGGCGCAGGGTGAAGACGGCCAGCTGAAAAAGGCGGTCAACTTTGAACTGTTACGGCAGATGCTGTCCGATGTGGTTCTGGAGGGTGACGAAGCCTATGAATTCACCTGGGTGGGCAAAAAGGCCGCTATCGTGGAGGCTAACCGCCCTATCCGCAAGACTCTGCGCCCCTGCCCAGAGGAAAGCGTGAACTGGGACACCACCGAAAACCTCTACATTGAGGGCGACAACCTGGAAGTGCTGAAACTGTTGCAGGAAAGCTATCTGGGCAAGGTGAAGATGATCTACATTGACCCGCCCTACAACACCGGAAAAGATGTATTTGTATATTTCGATCAGTTTGATATGGAACAAGCTGATTTTGACACAGGTATGTCACGCTATGATGAAGATGGAAATCTTAACTTTGCACAGAATCCAGAAAATAGCGCACGTTTTCATTCTGCATGGTGTTCAATGATATATCCATGCCTTCTTCTGGCCCGAAATTTGCTTTGTCAAAACGGTGTAATATTTATAAGCATTGATAACCATGAAGTTGATAATATGCTGAAAATTTGTGATGAGATATTTGGAATCGCTAATCGGATTGCGTGTATTGTCAATGTAAATAATCCCAAAGGACGCTCTGATGAAAAGAACATTGCTACTGCACATGAATATATTGCTGTCTACCAAAAACAGGAGGCTGTGCTTTCTGGATTTGCCCCAGAAGAAAATGTCCTTCGTCGATACAATAAAATTGATGAAAATGGAAACCGCTACCGCCATATTGACCTTCGTAAAACAGGCGATAGCGACAGACGTGAGGATCGCCCTAATATGTTTTATTATTTCTACTATAATGAGCAAACAGGTCAATTCTATCCTTCTCACGATGAAGATGGCCCAGAAGGTTGGATAAAAATCCCCCCCATGAAAGATGATGGGACTGAGGGTAGGTGGCGTGTGGGTATTGAAACGGCTGTTGAACGGCAAGCAATTTTGGAGCCAGTATATATGAGTGTAAAAAAACGTTGGACTGTTATGGAGCGTGATTATTTATCTGATGAACTGAGAGTAAAAGCCACAACCGCATGGACTTATAAAGATTTGAATAGTGAAAGAGGAACCGAACAATTTGTTGCTCTTGGATTTGACAAGGAAGTTTTTCCGCGTCCAAAACCATTAGGAACAATTATGAGACCGCTTGAATTAGCTACTCAAGAAGATGATATTATACTTGACTTCTTCTCCGGTTCTGCCACCACCGCCCATGCTGTGATGCAGCTGAACGCCGAAGATGGTGGTCATCGCAAATTTATTATGGTGCAATTGCCTGAACCATGCGATGAAAAGAGCGAGGCATACAAGGCAGGCTATCCGAATATCTGCGAAATCGGCAAAGAGCGTATCCGCCGCGCTGCGAAAAAAATCGCCGAAGAAAATCCGGACAAGTCTTTTGACGGCGGTTTCCGTGTGTTCAAGCTGGACGACACCAATATGACCGATGTCTACTACTCCGCCGGAGAATACAGTCAGGATATGCTTTCCCTGCTGGAAAGCAACATCAAGCCCGACCGCACCGACCTTGACTTGCTGTTCGGCTGCCTGCTGGAGTGGGGTCTGCCCCTTTCCATGCCCTACACCTCCGAACAGATTGAAGGCTGTACCGTCCACACCTACAACGACGGCGACCTGATTGCCTGCTTTGACGAGAATATTCCTGATACGGTCATCAAAGAGATTGCCAGGCGTCAGCCCCTCCGCGCCGTGTTCCGGGACAGCAGCTTTGCCAACAGCCCCGCCAAAATCAATGTGGGTGAGATTTTCAAAATGCTGGCCCCGGACACCAAAGTAAAGGTTTTGTAAGGAGGGGGCGACATGAACGACGAATTTTTGGAAAGCATAGCAAGTGTTTTAGAAAATGCCAGAAAGAACGCTAAAACAGCGGTGAACCTCACAATGGTCTATGCCTATTTTGAAATTGGCCGGATCATTGTAGAGGAAGAACAGAATGGGAAAAACCGTGCCGCCTATGGCAAACAAATTTTGCAGGAACTCTCCGAATATTTGACCGCTCAATTTGGCAAAGGTTTTTCGGTAGGAAATCTGAAAAATATCCGGCAGTTTTATCGTGTTTACGCTCATGACCGGATTGGAGAAACAGTGTTTAGCCAATTTGAGAATCTGCCTGCCACAGAAACAGGCAGGCGGTTTTATCTCAGCTGGTCCCATTACCTGAAACTCATGCGTATTGATAATGCGGACGAGCGGCATTTTTACGAAATTGAAGCAATCAAAAATGACTGGAGTCTATCGGAACTGAAACGTCAATTCGATAGTGCGCTGTACGAACGGTTGGCCCTGAGCAGAGATAAAGACAAAGTATATGCCCTTGCGCTTGAGGGGCAAACCCTTGAAACACCGGCGGATGTGGTAAAAGACCCCTATGTTCTCGAATTTTTGGGACTTCAGGAATTGCCAGAATACTCGGAAAACGAAATGGAGAGCCGGATTATTGACCACTTGCAGCAGTTTTTGTTGGAGTTGGGCAAAGGCTATGCTTTTGTTGGGCGGCAGGTGCGATTCACCTTTGATGAAGAGCATTTCCGGGTCGATTTGATTTTTTATAATCGGCTGCTGCGTTGCTTTGTTTTGTTCGATTTGAAAATCGGTGAATTAAAGCACCAGGACATTGGGCAGATGCAGATGTATGTCAATTACTATGACCGCAAGGTAAAGCTGGAGGATGAAAACCCAACGATTGGCATCATCTTATGCAAGGACAAAAACAATGCTATTGTTGAAATGACTTTGCCGGAGGATAACAGCCAGATTTTTGCCAGCAAATACGAAACGGTTCTGCCCAGTAAGGAAGAGCTGCAAAAGCTGTTGATAGAACATCTTGGCGACGGGGACGGAGGTGAAGAGTCATGAAAATACAGTACCGGCACCAGAAATTTCAGGCAGACGCCGCCAAGGCAGTAGTCGATGTCTTTGCCGGTCAGCCTTATCTGACTCCCACCTATATGATGGACAGAGGCAGCGGTAACTACCAAATTGGTGTTAATGAAGAACAGGATTTTACCGGCTTTGGCAATCAGAAAATTGTGCCGGAGCTTTCTGACCGGCAGATACTGGAGCAGCTGAACAAAATTCAGCGCACAAACCAGATCAAGCCATCGGAAAAACTGGAAGGGCGGGAAAACGGCTACAACCTTACCGTTGAGATGGAAACCGGCGTTGGCAAGACCTATACCTATATCAAGACAATGTTTGAGTTGAACAAGCGCTATGGCTGGAGCAAGTTCATTGTGGTTGTTCCCAGTGTGGCAATCCGAGAGGGCGTGTATAAGTCCTTTGAGATGACACAGGAACATTTTGCCGAGGAGTATGGGAAGAAGATACGGTTTTTTATCTACAACTCCGCTCAGCTGACGGAGATCGACCGCTTTGCGTCGGATAACTCCATCAATGTAATGATTATCAATTCCCAGGCGTTCAACGCCAAAGGCAAGGATGCCCGCAGAATTTATATGAAATTGGACGAGTTCCGCTCCCGTCGGCCCATCGACATTATTGCCAGGACAAACCCAATCCTTATTATTGACGAGCCGCAATCGGTAGAGGGCAAGCAAACCAAGGAACGGCTGAAAGAATTCCACCCACTTCTGACCCTGCGTTACTCCGCCACCCATAAGAGCGACAGCATCTACAACATGGTGTTCCGGCTGGATGCTATGGAGGCCTACAATCGGCGGCTGGTCAAAAAGATTGCCGTAAAAGGAATCACCGAGTCGGGAACTACGGCCACTGATAGCTTTATCTATCTGGAGAGCATCAACCTTTCCAAAAGCGATCCCACCGCCACCTTGCAGTTCGAGGTGAAGATGGCCAGCGGCTCACCCAAGAGAAAGAGTCGTATCGTCAAAATCGGAGACAATCTTTACGACTACTCCGGCGGTCTGGAGGAATACAGAAACGGTTTTGTAGTCAAGCAGATCGACGGGCGCGATGACTCTGTGGAGTTTCTGAACGGCATTAAAATCTTCGCGGGAGATGTGATTGGTGCAGTAGATGAGGATCAGCTTCGGCGCATCCAGATACGGGAAACAATCCTTTCTCATCTCCAGAGGGAGCGTCAGCTGTTTTACAAAGGCATCAAAGTCCTCTCCCTGTTCTTCATTGATGAAGTGGCAAATTACCGGGAATACGATGCGGCAAATCAACCTGTCAATGGCAAATACGCCTCTATGTTCGAGGAGGAATATGCGGATGTCATAAGCACTATGCAGCTCGCTATTGGCGAGGATGAGTATATCAAGTATTTGCAGTCCATCCCTGCAGCAAAAACTCACGCCGGATATTTCTCTGTGGACGGCAAAGGCAAAATGGTGAACTCCAAGGTAGGGAACAAGGAAACGACCTCCGACGATGTAAGCGCCTATGAACTTATTATGAAGAACAAGGAGTTACTGTTGGATCGTGATCCGGCACGTTCTCCTGTACGGTTTATTTTTTCCCATTCTGCCCTCCGTGAGGGATGGGATAACCCGAATGTGTTCCAGATCTGCACTTTGAAGCAAAGCGGCAGCGATGTCCGCAAGCGTCAGGAAGTTGGACGGGGTTTGCGCCTTTGCGTCAATCAAAGTGGCGAGCGGATGGATACCAATGTCCTCGGTAACGATGTGCATAATATCAATATCCTTACCGTCATTGCCAGTGAGAGCTATGATTCTTTTGCTAAGGGTCTGCAAACAGAAATGGCCGAAGCGATTGCTGACCGTCCCCATGCTGTCACGATTGAACTTTTTGTTGGCAAGGTTATCAAAGACGAACAAGGCAATGAACAGGTCATCGACCAGGATACAGCTTCTGCCATCCACTATGATATGATTGTCAACGACTATATCGACCGCAAGGGTGTACTGACCGACAAATATTACGAAGACAAAGCGAACGGTGAAATCAAAGTAGCGGAAGAAGTTGCGGACTCGGCCGCTTCTGTGCTTGAGATTATAGATTCTGTCTATGATGCCCGAAGTATGTATCCGGAAAATGCCCGCAGCAACAACGTGGAACTGCAAGTGGACGAGGAGAAGCTGTCCATGCCGGAATTCAAGGCTCTTTGGTCAAGGATCAATGCCAAATCTGTCTATATTGTGGATTTCGATACCGAGGAGCTGATTCAAAAATCAATTGTTGCTCTTAACAGTAAACTGCGTGTTTCCAAGATACACTTTCAGGTGGAAACCGGAGCAATGGATGTAATAAAATCAAAAGAGGAACTGCTGTCCGGCGTATCTTTTGTGAAAGAAGAATCCGCCAGTTTTGGTGTGACTATGGCGGCAAATTCCAATGTGAAGTATGACTTGATTGGAAAGCTGGTCGATGAAACGGGACTGACCCGCAAAGCCATTGTCGCCATTCTAAAAGGCATTCGGTCATCTGTTTTCGGTCAGTTTAGTGATAACCCGGAGGAGTTTATCGTCAAAGCCGCCGCCTTGATCAACGATGAAAAGGCAACAGCGGTTATTGAACATATTACCTATGATGTCCTGGACGATTGCTACGGGACAGATGTCTTTACTGACCCGACTATCAAAGGCAGGCTTGGCGTAAATGCAATGAAGGCGAAAAAGCACTTGTATGACCATATCGTTTATGATTCGACCGGGGAGCGGGATTTTGCCGCCGAACTTGACATAAATACCAATGTGGCAGTCTATGTGAAACTGCCGGACGGTTTTTATATTGCAACGCCAGTCGGTCATTATAACCCGGACTGGGCTATTGCTTTTTATGAGGGAACTGTCAAGCACATCTATTTTGTAGCGGAAACAAAAGGCTCCATGCGTTCTATGCAGCTACGGTTGATTGAGGAATCCAAAATCCACTGCGCAAGAGAACATTTCAAAGCCATCTCAGGCGACAATGTGGTGTACGATGTGGTGGACAGCTATAAATCGTTACTGGAGAAGATCATGCGCTAACAGTTTCGCGACTTTGCAGAGCGTGGCGTGACCGCGCCCATTTGCGGAGTTGAAAAGCAGAATCCTTAGATATTTCGGGAAAAAAGCGGGGTCGGCATGCACTCCTGACCGCTATCGAATAGCGGCAAGTTGGGCAAGGGACTGCCTGGACAATTCCCATATCTCGTCCAGACGATTTTGCAAAGCCTTAATATCTGCCGCATAGATACTGCCGGATTCGTTGACCCGTTTGAGAGCCTTAGAGAACACCACATACACCGTCAAGGACATTTCAGCAAGGACATCGACAAGACTTTTATGGACAGGGTGTTTTTTTTAGATACCATAGACTCAGTGCAGGATGAAATCAAGGACTTTCCGGATACGGGTCTGTACAGGGTAAATATGCTTAAATACAATGTGTCGCCGGATATGGGTGGTGTAACATATGACGGTGTCTGCAAATGGAAAGCCTTTTTGAGTGTGGATTTGGACCGGGACGGAATAAAAGAAGTTATAGTACAAAGGGATTCCGGCTCTATGATGTCGCTTCATTATGCCGGAGGAGAGGTATATATGACGAAGGTTCCGAATTCATTGGGGTATGAAATATACGAAAACGGAGTATGGACTGCAACTAACGGAGCTTTTGGAATTTGTTATTGGCGGATATATCCTGCCAAGGGAGCAATGTATATACAAAAACTGGCAGAAGAGAATCGCAGAGGTTACGGCAGTCCGTTGGAAACATATATGATTATGGATAAGAGCGTTACGATGGAGGAGCACGACGCCTATGTCGAGCGGCTTGTCGGCGGCTTAACCCCTCTTGAGTGGTACGATTTTACCGAAGAGAATATCGACAGATACGTTATCGATTAATAAAATATTGTTTTTATGGCGGCGGTCAGCTATTTGGGTGACCGCCGTTTTTATTGACATCGGGCAAAGTTATGATATAATAAAACATGCGTTGTAAAACAGATGATTTAAATAAACTCGGAGGATTATTTTATGCCGCCAAAAGCAAAATTTACAAGAGAGGAAATAGTGAGCGCAGGGCTGGAAATCGTGAAAGCCGACGGCATCGAAGCGCTGACAGCGAGAGCGCTGGGCGCGCGGCTCGGAAGCTCGCCGAGACCGATTTTTACGGTGTTTGAAAATATGGAGGAGGTTTTGGGCGAGGTCAGGATGTCCGCCAAAAGACTGTACGCTTCGTATGTTGACCGGGGACTGTCGGAGGAAATTGCCTTCAAGGGCGTGGGAACTCAGTACATTCTTTTTGCGATAAGGGAGCCGAAGCTTTTCGGGCTTCTTTTTATGGAGGAGCAGGAGAATGTGCCGTCCATATCGGGAGTGCTGCCTTTAATTGAGGAAAATTATGACAGGATTGTGCGCTCGGTGCAGGACAGCTACGGGCTGGACATAGAGGCGGCGCGAAAGCTGTACCGGCATTTATGGATTTACACCCACGGGATTGCGACTCTGTGCGCTACAAGGATGTGCAGCTTTACCGCCGAAGAAATCGGCAGCATGATGAGCGAGGTATTTAAGGGACTTTTAAACGGAATAGAGGAGGAAAAAAATGATTGACGTAAGGGAAATAACCAAAACCTACGGGAGCGGCGAAAGCGCTCTTTCGGTATTAAAGGGCATAAGCCTGAAAATAAACGACGGCGGATTTTTTGTTATTCTGGGCGCTTCGGGCTCGGGAAAATCAACGCTGCTTAATGTGATTTCGGGACTTGAGAGACCGGACGTCGGCAATGTATTTTATGACGGAGAGGATATAACCGAGCTGTCGGACGGCGCTCTGACCGATTTCAGAAAAGAGAATGTCGGGTTTATTTTTCAGCAGTACTATCTGCTGCCTGATATGAACGTGGAAAAAAACGTGAGAATGGGCGCGGATTTGGCAGGGAACAAGGATTATAGGGAGATTATCGAGGCGATCGGACTGGGAGAGAAGCTGCGCAAATATCCGGGCGAGCTTTCGGGCGGCGAGCAGCAGCGGGTTTCGATTGCGAGAGCGCTTGCCAAAAAGCCGAAGGTGCTTTTCCTTGACGAGCCCACGGGGGCGCTCGACGAGCAGACCGGAAGGCAGGTGCTTGATTATATCTGCAAACTGCAGCGCGAGTACGGTTTTACAATCGTGATGGTAACGCACAATCAGAATATCGCTGACATGGCGGGAAGCGTCATAATGATGAACAGCGGTAAAATATCGGGCGTTTACACGAACGAAGCCCCGAAAAACGCTTATGAGATTGGATGGTGACAGTATGGGTGGTGTTGTCGGAATAAAGGATGCCGCGAAGTTGATTGGAGTATCCATCATCACTTGCTGTGCGGTGCTTGTATGTACAATGTTTTTGAATTTCTATCTGGATGTTGTTTCGGTTAAAGCGGAGATAACATCGGAAGCGTCCATGTTTTTTTATAACGCTCAGGTATCCACCGCGAAGGTTGTTTGCTTTGTGTCGGGGGGATGTCTGTTAATTACCTCTGTGATTATGCTGATATTTTATATCAAGCATTACATAGATACCCGAAAAAAGGAGCTTGGCATATTGAAGGCTCTCGGCTATTCAAATTTTAAAATTGCCAAAAACTTCTGGATATTCGGGATAAGCGCTTTTATCGGAACCGCCGTTGGCTTTGGCGCAGCGTTTCTTTTGATGCCGCAGTTTTATGAGCTTCAGAACGAGGATAAAATGCTGCCGGAGATTTCCGTCCGTTTTCATCCGTCTGTTTTAGTATATTTTGTGATATTGCCCACAGTGTTTTTTTCATTGCTCGCAATCGGATACGCATGGTATAAGCAGAGAACGCCCGTGTTAATGCTTTTAAAGGACAGCCTGCGAACCTCAGGCAAAACAAAAAAGCATAGGGAAGATAAAAATATTGAACGTCCGTTTATTGACGGACTGAAAAGGAACACCGTAAAAAGCAAAAAAACACTCGTATTTTTTATTATCTTCGCGTCGTTTTGTTTTTCGGCTATGACGCAGATGTCCTTCAGCATGAAAGACTTATCGAGCGAAATGATGGGAGCGATGATGCTGCTCATCGGCGTTGTGTTGGCGTTTACCACCCTGTTCCTTGCCGTAACGACGGTAATTAAGAACAATACAAAGACAATCGCGATGATGAGAGTGTTCGGCTATTCGCAGAAGGATTGCTGCAGGGCTATTCTGGGCGTGTACAGACCGCTGTCATATATCGGTTTTGCCGTCGGAACAGTCTATCAATATGTACTGCTCCGCGTTATGGTTGATATTGTGTTTAAGGATATCGAGAACATTCCCGTTTATAAATTTGATTTTCCTATGATGTTAATCTCCCTTGCGCTGTTTGTTGCGGTATACGAAATTGTGATGTATTATTATTCCGGAAAGATAAAAAAGATTTCCGTCAAGGAAATAATGCTTGAGTGATTTTAGGGAGAAAAAATGCAGTATCAGAAGCTTCTTGATGATTTTACAGCCATGTGCGAGGAAATATTCGGCGGCACTCTTACCGGAGTTTATCTGCACGGCTCTATGGCGATGGGATGTTTTAATCCGAAAAAAAGCGATATTGACCTTATTGTTGTCGTTGAGGAAAATATAAGCTTCACTCAGAAGCTTGCGTTTATGCAAGGTCTTGTGAGGCTTAACGAAACCGCGCCCGAAAAAGGTATCGAGGTCAGCGTTGTCAGGCGGGAGTATTGTATGCCGTTTGTTTATCCCACGCCCTTTGAGCTTCATTTTTCCAATGCTCATCTTGCGCGCTTTAAGGACAGTCCTGACGAATATATACGGAACATGAGGGGCGAGGACAGGGATTTGGCGGCGCACTTCACCGTGATAAACAGATATGGCGTTGTCCTTTGCGGGAAAAAAATTTCCGATGTTTTCGGAGAGGTGCCAAAGGAGGCATACGCTGACAGCATATGTCTTGATGTGGAAAACGCCGCGGAGGATATTGCGGATGAGCCTGTTTATATAATTCTCAATCTGTGCAGGGTTCTCGCCTTTTTAAGAGACGGGCTGTGCCTGTCAAAGGCACGGGGCGGCGAATGGGGAATCCTTGCTCTGCCGGAAGAATACCGTGGTGTTGCGCGCCAGGCGCTTGACTGCTATCTGTCCGATACGGAAATTGATTTGGAGAATGACGCCGCGCGGAAATTTGCGGAATATATGCGGAGCGAAATAGAATATTTTAGGGCAGTATAAAATTAACGTTCTTTACGGAAAAGCGTTCCCGCGGAAATTATGGAGGAAAAGTGTGAAAATAGAAATAAAGCCCAATGGAATTTGGTATCATGGTTCAGATGTACTTTTTTCAGAGTTAAGAACCAACAGTACAATTACACAGTGGAAAGAACTCGCAGAGGCATTTTCACACCGTCCGAGTATTCTGGAGTATAATGATAACGGTGAAATCAGCCATAACGGAGCGGAAAAAGGTTATTTGTATATAATTGACGAACCTGTTGACATTCAGAATGATATTTACCGGCATCCGAGAACCGCAATGGATGAAAATGCCGAATTTTTAACAAAGCGTCCGTTAAAAGTAAAAATAATAAACAAGGAAGGCAATAAATGAACCGTGATGCAAAATCCCTGAGGGAGGATATTATTAATGAGGCGAAAAAACGCTACAATTCCTTTGACGAGCATTTATGGGCGAAAGCCCCGAACGATTTTATTCTGCGCCGAGGTGACAATAAAAAGTGGTTTGCCGTGGTTATGAATATTGACCGTGACAAGCTGGGGCTTGCGGGCGGCGGAAAGGTTGATATACTTGACGTTAAAGCCGACTCCGAAATGATAGCGCTGCTTGCGGGAACGTCCGGGTATTTTCCGGGTTATCATATGAATAAAAACTGCTGGCTCACCGTTTTGCTGGACGGCACGGTTGACAGGCAGAATATTTTCTCGCTGTTGGATACGAGCTATGAGCTCACTGCGGGCAAAAGGGCGGAGAAGCGGTAAACAAGACCTTCTATCTCCGCCTCCATGTGCTCGGAGTGAATAAAAGCATCATCGGAAGGATTTCCAGTCTTCCTGCGAGCATATCGAATATAAACACCAGCTTCGAGAATTCGCTGTAGCCCGAAAAATTGCTCACGGGTCCTACGGCTTCAAAACCGGGTCCTATGTTATTGAAGGTAGCGAGCACGGCGGTCATATTTGTCGTCAGCGAAAATCCGTCAAGAGATACGAGCAGGAAGCTTACGACAATAATTACGACGTAGGCGATAAGATAGGAGGTTGTTGAGGAAAGCACCTTCTCGTCTATCGGCATCTTGTTTATTCTTACAACGTCCACCTTG
>JAAVHB010000118.1 GCA_014799955.1 Butyrivibrio sp.
ATCTCCACCTCAGGCGGCGATATAACAGTCCGGGAGTTGGTCGAAAAATATACTTCGCAGAGAAAGGGCATGCGCCATTCCACGAAGGCCGGGTACAAAACAGTCCTTAATATCCTTGCAAAAGAGGAGTTTGGCAGGAAGCCGATCAAGGATGTGCGGTTATCTGATGCAAAAGAGTGGCTGATCCAGCTTCAGGCCAATGGAAAGGGCTACAGTTCCATCCAGACGATCAGGGGTGTAGTCAGGCCGGCTTTCCAGATGGCGGTGGAGGATGACCTGATACGCAGGAATCCATTTGAGTTTCATCTGAGCACTGTTGTTGTGAACGACAGTGTTACAAGAGAGGCAATCACAAGGAAACAGGAGAGGCAGTATCTGGAATTTGTCAAGAATGACAAGCATTTTTCAAAGTATTATGACGCAATCTATATACTGTTCCATACCGGGCTTCGTATCTCTGAATTCTGCGGTTTGATCAAAGAGGATATTGACCTTAAGGAAGGCAAACTCAGGGTTGAGCGTCAGCTGCAACGGACGCGGGATATGCAGTACATCATAGAGGATACGAAAACGCCCAGCGGCGTAAGGTTTGTTCCTATGACCAAGGAAGTTATGGATTGTTTCAGGCATATCCTTGAAAACAGTGATAAACCGAAGACAGAGCAGGTTGTCAGGGATGTGAAAGGAAATTTGTATCATGGCTTCCTGTTCATGGATAAAAACGGGAGACCCATGGTTGCCCAGCACTGGGAAAAGTATATGCAGCATATCAGGGAGAAGTATAACAAGATCTATAAAGTACAGATGCCTGATGTAACGCCCCATGTGTGCAGGCATACGTTTTGTTCCAATATGGCAAACAGCGGTATGAATCCCAAAACATTGCAGTACATCATGGGGCATTCGGACATTGGCGTCACGCTGAACACTTACACGCATATCGGCTATGAGGATGCAAGCAGGGAAATGAAAAAGGTAAGCAATTCCTAAAAAAGCCGAGTAGTACAAATTTTCAATTTACTACTTTTTTTACTACTTTTCAGAGCCAAGATATACCAGGATAAGCCAAGATATGCCGAAAAACCGGATGAGCCGGAAAAATTCCTGAAAGCCTTGAAATGCCCAAAAATCAAGAAAAACCACGATAAACCAACTTATGCAAGGAGTTTAAAATAGATGATTAAAATACTTTTCGTCTGCCACGGTAACATCTGCCGTTCCCCCATGGCGGAATTCTTATTTAAAAACTACGTACAGCAGCGCGGCGCGCAATCACAGTTTTACATCGCTTCCGCAGCGACCAGCTCCGAGGAGATCGGGAACCCAGTACATCACGGCACGAGGGAGAAGCTGAAGCAGCTGGGGATTGACTGTTCGGGAAAGCGGGCTGTGCGGCTCACGGGAGCGGATTACGAGAAATACGATTACCTGATTGGCATGGACGATTGGAATGTGCGGAATATTCTGCGGATTGTGGGGACGGATTCGCAGGCGAAGGTCTGGAAGCTGCTTGATTTCACGGAAAGAGCGGGAGCGGAGATTGCCGACCCGTGGTATACGGGGGATTTTGAGGCGACCTACCGGGATATTATGGAGGGGCTGGACGGACTGTGGAAGCATCTTTCGGAATCCGGAGAGCTAAAAGAAAATCGTTAGCCTGTGATTTGGCGGAAATTAAAAATAAAAGCAAGGGCGAACCGGAAAGCGGTAAAGCCCTTGCTTTTGTGTTATGCTTTGGTTTTATACCCGACGCACGGGTCTGATATATTTCCAGAAGCGCTCGGGGTCATGATAAAAGTACATGAGCCTGCCGGGAGAGGTGTCGAGGCAGTAGCCGGTGTCCGTAAAATCAAACTCCGACATTGCGTTCTCGATTTTTTGCTCCACGCTGCAATTTTCCTGCTCGTAGTCGAAGGGACCGTGTTCAAAAACAATATACTCGGCTTCGGGCACGTCGAGCATGAGCATCTGCGGCGGTACTTCGCCCGAGTAGTCGGCGGGCAGGCGCACGCCGTAGCACTCCGCGAGGGGAATCCCCCAGCTGCACAGCCTGCCGTCCGGGTCGTTTATATACGCCATGATTTGACCGGCGCCGCTGTTGGATTCGGTGCCGCCCTCATCGTCAAGCTTGCCCTTTATGCTGTCAAGAAGACCGCATATGGTTTCACAGTCCTGCCCCGGAATCTGTGCCTGTTTTTGCCAGAAATCCCAGTATCCGTTGGATTCACGGTTTTTAATGTGCAGAAACTTGTGAGCGGGAATTGTTACAAAATAAATCTTGATGTCGTCTGTGGTTTTCATCATACCGATTTCTCCTATTCCGAAAAAGTAGCGGTCGAACGGGTTGATTTTCGTACGGAGAACAAGGGGCACGGGATTTTTGCGGTATTCGCCCGGAGTAATGCCGTATGCCTGCTTAAAGGCTCTGGTAAACGCCTCGTGCGAAGAAAAGCCGTAGTCGAGGGCAATATCCAGAATCACTCTTTTGCTGTCGCGCACCTCCTTGAGAGCAAAGGTCAGCCTTCTGCGACGCAGATAATCCTTGAAGGGCATACCCGATATTTCTCTGAATTTTCTCGTAAAGTGAAATTCGGAATAACCGAGCCTGCGTGAAAGGGAACGCAGCGTCAGAGCTTCGTCGCTGTGCAGCTTGATGCATTCGTCGATTTCATCTACGATTATCTGAATTTGCCTTTGCCACTCGTACATTTTTAACCTCGTTTCGACTGCTCTGTATTCATTATAGGAAAATAAAAAGCGCGCCGCTTGATTTTACTTGCGGGAAAATGCGCATGCCGTAACGGGCGTGTTATTATTTTTCCTCATTTACCGGATTGGTTTCCTCCTCGAAATTATAATCCTTGCCGGGCAGTATGGCGTTGAAAATAATGCCGACAAGCGCTCCGACGGCAAGACCGGAAAGACTGATGGTGACTTTGCCGATTGTAAAGGCGATTGCGCCTGCCGCGCTGTATTTTATGCCGATTGAAAGCACAAGGATTAAAGCGGCGATAAGCACGTTGCGGGTTTTGGAAAAGTCAACCCGGCTCTCTACGATATTGCGTACGCCGACCGCGGAAATCATGCCGTAAAGCACGAGGGAGATTCCGCCGACGGTGGCGGCGGGCATCGAGCTGATTACCGCGGCAAATTTAGGGCAGAAGGAAAAGAGTATCGCAAAAAGTGCCGCAATCTCGATTACGAGCGGGTCGTATACCTTGGAAAGAGAGAGAACACCGGTGTTTTCTCCGTATGTGGTGTTTGCGGGCGCGCCGAAAAGAGAGGCAATGATGGTTGCTGCGCCGTCACCGATAAGCGTACGGTGAAGACCGGGGTCCTTTATATAGTTTCTGCCCGTGGTCGAGGAGATGGCGGAGATGTCTCCGATGTGCTCGACGATTGTGGCAAGCGCGATTGGCATAATTGTTATGATTGATGTTACAAAGGTAGATACGTTGAAATTCGCTCCGAATATTGAAAATACCGTGGCACTTTTGTGAATCGGCAGTCCGAACCACGCGGCATCGCGTACAGCCGTAAAATCAACCTTTCCGGCGATGGCGGCGGCGGCGTAGGAAACGATTACGCCGATTAGAATGGGAATGATTTTAATCATGCCCCTACCGAAAATATTGCATATTATGACGGCGAGAATCGCCACTATAGCAATCCACCAGCAAGCGGAACAGTTGTCTATTGCGGACTGGGAAAGCGTAAGTCCGATAGCGATAATTATCGGTCCGGTGACGATGGGCGGGAAAAACTTCATAACCCTTTTAGCGCCGAATGCCTTTATCAGCGCGGCGAGAACGAAATAAAGAAGGCCCGAAAATGCAACGCCGACACACGCATAGGGAAGGAGTGCGGAGTTGTCAAGAACATTTCCCGCAGCATCCTGTAAGGGCGCAATCGCAGCATAGCCTCCAAGGAAAGCGAAAGACGAGCCCAGAAACGCGGGAACCTTTCTCTTGGTAACAAGATGGAAAAACAATGTTCCCAGACCCGCGAAAAGCAGCGTTGTGGAAATGCTGAGTCCCGTGAGAATCGGGACGAGTACGGTTGCTCCGAACATCGCGAACATATGCTGAAGTCCGAGAAGCAGGGTTTTGGGAACACCCAGTTTTCTGGCATCGTAGATGCCGTCGTTGTTGACGTTATTCATTTGTGACCTCCTTAGAATTATCTTATCGTTATCAGATAGATATTATCATAAAGCGGGACAGGTGTAAATGAAAATATGCGCTTATAAAAGCCTTGAAATTACTCGGATTCTGTTGTTAAATATAGAAAAAGATTTAAAAAGAGCGTAAGGAATATGATTAATAATATATGGCTGCCGGACAGCATAAGAGCTGCCGTGCAAAATAAGCCCTGCACCGAGGATGATGTGGGAATGTCGGGCTCGCGGATATTTATTTTCGACGATACGGTGCTCAAGATTCAGAAGCATTCGGCGGAAACGGACAACGAATTCCGGGTGATAGAATGGCTGAACGGCAGGCTTCCCGTTCCGGAGATAATTGAATACGAGGTAAAGGACGGCATGGCGTACTGCCTAATGACGAGAATTTGCGGAAAAATGGCGTGTGACGAAAGCTATATGAGAGAGCCGGAGACGCTTGTGGAAATAGTCGCGCAGGCTATGGAAATGCTCTGGTCGGTGGATATCTCGGACTGCCCCTGTGACGCCTCGCTTGATATAAAGCTTGAAGCGGCAAAATATAATGTGGAGAATAATCTGGTGGATATCGAAAATACGGAGCCGGAAACCTTCGGGCGCGGCGGTTTTGCTTCGCCTGAGGAGCTGCTTTTATGGCTGTGTGACAACCGTCCCGGGGAGGAGCCTGTTTTTTCGCACGGAGATTTCTGCTTACCCAATATTTTTGCCGATAAAAATAAAGTCACAGGATTTATTGATTTGGGGAGAACGGGAATTGCCGACAAATGGCAGGATATCGCAATCTGTTACAGAAGCCTGAAGCATAATTTCGAGGGCGCATACAACGGAGGGAAGCCGTATCGCGGATATTCTCCCGAAATGCTGTTTGAGCGGCTTCAAATAGCGCCGGAGCCGGAGAAGTTAAGATATTATATCCTGCTGGATGAATTATTTTAAAGAAGCGTTGGTTAAATCACCGTTTCCTCAGGATTTTCGGCAGATACACACTTGAATGTCAGGAGGTAAAATATGGTTCGGGAAGCCGAAAGAGAGGATTTGAACGAAATACTGGAGCTGTATCTTTGTCTGCATGAAAGCTCCGTTCCGGAGCCGTCAGAGCATTTGTCCGACACATGGGAGCAAATTATAAGCGACGGAAATCATCATCTGATTGTCAATGAGATTGACGGGAAAATCGTTTCAAGCTGCGTGTGTGTGATAATTCCCAATCTGACAAGAAACGTGCGCCCGTATGCTTTTGTTGAAAACGTGGTTACTCATACGGATTACAGAGGGCGGGGACTTGCGTCCGAATGTCTTGAGCTTGCTAGGAATATCGCGCTTAGGAATAACTGCTACAAGATGATGCTGCTTACGGGCTCCAAAAAAACTGAAACTCTTGATTTTTACAGGAGGGCAGGCTATAACAGCACGGACAAAACGGCGTTTGTACAGTGGATGGATTTATAGGAATTTCACGCTCTTATTAGAGTTGAAATGAATGTCCCGATATGTTATACTACAGCTATTCGGATTAAAGCAAAATATTTTCATAGACAGGGCAAGGAAACGCTGCGCATCCATTGCCGGATAACTAAAAATACAGCCGCAGCAGGGAGGAAAAATGCAGCTTGATGATTTATTTTTGAAGGCATGCCAAAACGGTCAGAAAAGTGTTGTAATCACCTTTCTGAAAAAAGGAGGCATAAACGTGGACAAGAGGGACGCCGGCGGTCTGACGCCTCTTCATTATGCCTGCCAGAAGGGGGCGAGGGATATTGTAAAGCTCTTGATTGAGAATAACGCGGACGTGAATATGGCGTCAAATACCAGCGTTACTCCGCTTCATCTTGCGGCAAGGCTTGGCAATCAGGAGATTATTCAGAGCCTGATTGACGCAGGTGCGGATATAAATGCTACGGACAAGGAGGGTAAGAGCGTTCTTATCTACAGCGTTCTGGCAAAGAAGGTTGAGGCGGCCAAATACCTTATATCAAATGGCGCGGACGCATCCGTTAAAGATAATGAGAACAGGACGGCGCTCGATTACGCCAACGCTCTCGGACTGCCGTATTTTATCGCGGACGTGTCCATTGACAATGCGGGGGAAGCGGACGCTTACGGAAATACATATCTTCATCAGTCTTGCTTTAACGGACAGAGCGAGGTTGTCAAGGTTGTGCTTGCCAAGGGAGAGGCGGACATAAACGCCGTAAACAACGACGGCGAGACTCCCCTCTTTGTAGCGGTAAGCAGGGATAATATCTATGTTTCCGAGCTGCTTCTCAAGGCGGGCGCGTTACCTGATAAAAGCACCAACGAGGGCTTTGCGCCTCTTCACGCGGCGGCTCTCAATTCCAACGAGCGTATGGTCGAGCTTCTTATAAATAACGGCGCGGACATTAACTGCCGCGATATAGAAGGCGAAACGGCTCTTATCATTGCGGCACAGAAGGGCATGAATAATGTGGTGTCGGAGCTTATCGAAAAGGGAGCGGATGTCAACTGTTCCGATGATTCGGAGCATACGGCGCTTTATTACGCAACCGAAAACGGATTTAACGAGATTGTTGAGCTTTTGCTTATGGCGGGTGCCGAAAGCTAGAACGGAGGCTTATAATGAATTTGATTTTAGAAAACGCCCAAAAAATTGTGTCCGGTGAGGAAGCCGTGTCGTTGGAGGAAACTGCAAGGGTTTTGGAAAACCTTGTATTTACGGCGGGCGGATGCAGTGTTAATGAAGAAAAAGAGTGCAACGAAACCTGCATTGAGCTTTTGAAAATGATAGTATCCAAGGCGGATACGGACGACGATGACGAAGTAGCATATATCGTTAGCTCTGTCATAGCAATATTAAGGTCCTCAAAGGATGTGAGGGTTCTTGATGTATTGCAGGAGGCAGGAATCAGCTTCACCGAATCGATATATTATCAGAGGGAAATGACGAATTTCAGGGATTATATTCTTGAATGGGCATTCAGTCCGGAGGTGATTGAAAAACTGTCGCAGCTCGGTGTGGATTTGGACGAGGCTTTGATTAAAGGAAAAACTCCGGCATATATTCTGGCTCAAGGCGAGCGCAAAATCTCATGGGGCGGATACAATATCGAGGAGGATTACGCAAAGGCAGTCGAATATTTCAGCGTGGAATCCATGGAGGCGCTTGACAGCCAGGGAACCTCGGCTGCGCATGAGGCTGTAAGACATAATCGTTTTGAAATGCTTGAGGCAATGCTTAAAAAAGGAATCGATGTTAATGTTACCGAGGACCAGCCGAAAGTGGCGGGAACGACGCTTTTGCAGACGGCTTGCGCTTACGGCTTCCCCAAGATTGTGCAGATGCTTATGGATGCGGGCGCGGACGACACTCTCAGGAATGTAGAGGACGAAACGGCTGCGCATATAGCGGTTTCACGCAAAATAAGATTTAAGGAAATCCGCGAGGAAGAAAGAATCGCGATGATAAAAGCCCTTAATAATGTGGATATCCCCGGAAAGGCGGGAAGAACTCCGCTTATGCTTGCGCAGGATTACGATATGCACGCGTCTTACTATCTTACTCCCGTTCTGCTTGAAAAGGGCGCGGACGCGAACCGCACTGACGACAACGGCAACAGCGCATTGCTGCTTCACGAGGAGTGGTCATGCGATAAAAATGTTGTTAAGGCTCTGGTAAACGCCGGAGCGGATGTAAATGCCAGAAACAGGCAGGGCAACACACCCCTTCATCTTGCGCTTAAGAACGGCAACGGTGAAGTGGCGAGATTCCTTATCAAGAAGGGCGCCGACTGCAACGTAGCCAATGAACAGCAGGTTACTCCCATGCAGATTGCTGTGGAAAAGGGTATGGAAGAAGTTCTTCCGTACATGGGAATCTGACATACTTAATCACGCGAGGTTTTTACGGCCGCCCTCAGAACGGGGGCGGTCTTTTATGACGGATTGGAAAAAGAAGGGAAACGGAGGCGGCTATGGAACGGGAAAATCATATATATGCTGCGATTGACCTGAAATCGTTTTACGCGTCCGTGGAATGCGTGGAGCGGGGACTTGACCCGCTCACCGAGAATCTTGTCGTTGCAGACGAGAGCCGCACGGAGAAAACCATCTGTCTTGCGGTGTCGCCGTCGCTTAAGTCATACGGTATTCCGGGGCGCGCAAGGCTTTTTGAGGTTATTCAGAGAGTCCGCGAGGTGAACGCGGCAAGACGCATGGAGGCGCCGGGACATAAGCTTTCGGGCGAATCCTGCAATTCGGAGGAATTAAAAAAATCACCGCAGCTCTCGGTAGGATTTAAGGTTGCAAAACCCCGAATGGCGCTCTATATGAAATACAGCGCGAGGATTTATAATATTTATCTTAAATATGTCGCGCCCGAGGACATACATGTATATTCGGTGGACGAGGTATTCATTGACCTCACGCACTATCTTAAAACCTACAGACTGACGCCGTACGAAATGACGGTGAAAATGATTAAAGAGGTGCTTGATTCTACGGGGATTACGGCGACCGCAGGAATCGGAACGAATCTTTATCTGTGCAAGGTTGCAATGGATATTGAAGCAAAGCATATTCAGCCCGATAAGGACGGGGTTAGGATAGCGCAGCTTGACGAAATGTCGTACAGGCGGCTTCTTTGGTCGCACAGACCGCTTACGGATTTCTGGCGGGTCGGCAGAGGCTATGCCAAAAAGCTGGAGGAACACGGTATTTTCACGATGGGAGATATCGCGAGATGCTCTGTGGGGGCGGCGGACAGCTACTATAACGAGGATTTGCTTTATAAGCTCTTCGGCGTAAACGCGGAGCTTCTGATTGACCATGCGTGGGGCTGGGAGCCGTGCACGATAGCGCAGATTAAGGAATATAAGCCGGAGAACAGCAGCATCAGCTCGGGACAGGTGCTGCAATGCCCATATGATTACGAAAAAACAAGACTGATTGTACAGGAAATGGCTGACCTTCTGGCACTCGACTTGGTTGACAAGGGACTTATAACTGACCAGATTGTGCTTACCGTGGGATATGACAAGGATAATTTATCCGACGCGGCAATCAGAAAAGAGTACAGGGGCGAGGTCACCACGGACCGCTACGGGCGGAAAATTCCGAAGCACGCGCACGGAAGCATAAATCTGGGAAGACAGACCTCCTCGACCCGTGTTATTATAGAGGCGGCACTGGAGCTGTATGACCGTATTATAGACAGGCGGCTTCTGGCAAGAAGAATTTATATAGTCGCCAATCATGTTGCAAACGAGCGGACAGCCGCAGAGGATGTACGGTACGAGCAGCTTGAGCTGTTTAAGGATTATGACGAGATACAAAAGAAAAGGGAGGAAGAGGAATTGGAGCTGAAACGCGAGAAGGATATGCAGCATGCGGTTCTTGACATAAAGAAAAAATACGGGAAAAACGCTCTCGTAAAGGGAATGAATTTACAGGATGGCGCTACCGCAATCAGCCGTAACGGGCAGATTGGAGGACATAAGGCATGACGCTCGGCGAGCTTGGAACGGGAAGGACGGCAAAACTTATAAAGGTCGGCGGAGAAGGCGCGTTAAGGCAGCATCTGCTGGACATGGGTCTTATACCGGGGGCGGAGGTAACGCTTGTAAAATTCGCACCCATGGGCGACCCGATAGAGCTGCGGGTTCACGGCTACGAGCTTACAATAAGGCTGGCGGATGCACGCAATATCCTGATTGAGGAGATTGAGGCGAGCGGCGGCTCGGAGCGTCCGCAAAGGAGCAGGAAAAGCATTCCGCATCCGGGACTGGGAGAGGGCGGAAATTATCACGACAAGACGGACGAGCATCCTCTTCCGGAAACAGAAACGGTGACCTTTGCGCTCGCGGGCAATCAGAACTGCGGAAAGACGACGGTTTTTAACAGGCTCACCGGTTCAAATCAGCATGTCGGAAATTTTCCGGGAGTTACGGTTGACAGAAAGGACGGAGTCATCAAGGGCTATCCCAACACAAAGATTACGGATTTGCCCGGAATCTACTCACTTTCGCCCTACAGCACCGAGGAAATCGTGACGAGGGAATTTATTCTGCGTGAGAAACCGAAGGCGATAATCAACGTGGTGGACGCATCAAATATAGAGCGCAATCTTTATCTGACAATGCAGCTTATGGAGCTTGACGTACCCATGGTTGTGGCGCTGAATATGATGGATGAGGTACGCGAAAACGGCGGCAGCGTACTGATTAACGAGATGGAAAACCTGCTGGGAATCCCCGTGGTTCCGATTTCGGCAGCCAAGAACGAGGGAATAGAAGAGCTGATAAGCCATTCATACCATGTTGCAAAATATCAGGAAAAGCCAAAGCGGGTGGATTTCTGCAATTCCGAAGACGGGAAAGGCGCAATGCACCGCTGTATTCACGGAATTATGCATTTGATTGAGGACCATGCGAAACGCGCGGATATTCCCGTACGCTTTGCCGCCTCAAAGCTGGTTGAGGGCGACGTAAGAATACTTGACGCGCTTTTGCTTGACGAAAACGAAAAGGATATGCTTGAGCATATTGTTCTGCAGACGGAAAAAGAGGTTGGACTTGACCGCGCGGCGGCAATTGCCGATATGAGATTCCGGTTTATCCGCTCCTTAAGCGAGGAAACGGTTATAAAGCCCAAAGAAAGTAAGGAGCATGCCAGAAGCAGAAGCATAGACCGGGTTCTGACCGGAAAATATACAGCGCTCCCCGCCTTCATATGCATCATGGGACTTGTTTTCTGGCTCACCTTCGGAGTTATAGGAGTATGGCTCCAGGACTTGCTCGCGATGGGAATTGATAAGCTGACCGAAGCGGCGGACGCGGCGCTTACGGCGGGAAACGTAAATTCCGTGCTGCATTCGCTTGTCATAGACGGCATATTCAACGGTGTGGGCAGCGTACTAAGTTTTCTTCCCATAATCGTCACGCTGTTTTTCTTTCTGTCTATGCTGGAAGACAGCGGATATATGGCGAGGGTTGCGTTTGTAATGGATAAGCTGCTCCGCAAAATAGGGCTTTCGGGACGCAGTATTGTACCGATGCTGATAGGTTTCGGCTGTACGGTGCCGGGAGTTATGGCGAGCAGGACGCTTTCCTCGGAGAGGGACCGCAAAATGACGATTCTGCTGACACCGTTTATGAGCTGTTCGGCGAAGCTGCCGATATACGCCTTTTTCACGGCGGCTTTTTTCCCTAAATACGGGGCGCTTGTGATGATACTGCTTTATTTCGGAGGTATCGCAATCGGGATTCTGGCGGCGCTTATCATGAAGGGCACGATGTTTAAGGGAGAGCCCGTTCCGTTTGTAATGGAACTGCCCAATTACCGTATGCCCGGGGTAAAGAACGTCATGCAGCTTCTCTGGGAAAAAGCAAAGGATTTCCTGCGCAGAGCGTTCACGGTAATCTTTATCGCGACTATAGTCATATGGTTTCTTCAGACCTTTGACTTGCATCTCAATATGGTTTCGGATTCGCAGTACAGTATACTGGCGAAGGCGGCGGGCTTTATAGCCCCGGTTTTCGCTCCGCTCGGATTCGGCGACTGGCGTGTTTCGACGGCGTTAATCACGGGCTTTATGGCAAAGGAGAGCGTCGTATCAACCCTGTCCGTGCTGCTTCCGGCGGAGGGACTTCTGCTCTCGGGAATTACTCCCGTAAGCGCTGCGGCGCTGCTTGTATTCTGTCTTCTTTATACGCCCTGCGTCGCCGCGATAGCGTCAATCAGACGTGAGCTGGGAAGGGGCTGGGCAGCGGCGGTTGCGGCAGGACAGTGCGTTATAGCCTGGATTGCCGCGTTTGCGGTGCACGGAATAGGTATGCTTTTTTTCTGAAAAAATAACGGAGAGATTTATGGGACATATATATTTTGTAAGACACGGGCAGACCGTGTGGAATGTTGAAAACAAAATCTGCGGAGCTACGGATATCGAGCTGACGGAGTTGGGACACGCGCAGGCAAAGGAGCTTGGGCAAAGGATTGCCAAAGAAGGTACGGACATAGACATGATACTTTATTCGCCGCTTGTGAGGGCGGCGGATACCGCACGCCGTATATCGGAAGCAACGGGCATTCCGATGAGAATGGAGCCGAGGCTCAAGGAGCAGAATTTCGGAAAATATGAGTCCACACCGAGGGACGGTGAAGAATTTAAACGGGACAAGCAGAATTTCATAGACAGCTATGAGGGCGGCGAAACTATGCTGCGGCTGTGCCACAGGATATACGGTCTGCTGGACGAGCTTAGAAAATCGGAGCAGACATATCTGCTGGTAGCGCATAACGGGATTGCGCGCATGGTTAAGTCCTATTTCTGTGATATGACCAATGAGGAGTTTGCGGCTTACGGCATAGGCAACTGCGAAATCCTCAGATTTGATTTTGAAGAAGAAAGCGAGGAGAATGGCTGATGGTACTTTTTCTTACGAGCACGCTCGGCGAAAATTACATTGACGAAAACGGGGAGCGGCGGGCATGCAAGGTAAGCCGCGAAAACGGATTTCTTGATAATCTGATTTCCTGTGTGCCGCAAAACGGAAGAGGCATTATAATGGCGTCCGACCCGGACAGTCATGTAATCAATGACAGCGTGCGTGATATAATGGCGGAGTCCTTTGAGATGAGTCAAATCCGACTGAGGGAGCTTGCGCTCTGCGACGGCAGGAATTGCGGCAGAGCGGAAGAGCTTGTTAAGGGCGCGGATTTGGTGGTGCTGGCTGGAGGCCACGTTCCCACTGAGAATTTGTTTTTTGAGAAAATAAGACTGAGAGAGCTTTTGAGGGACTTTGACAAAACCGTGGTCGGAATCAGCGCGGGGACAATGAACTGCGCCGAAACGGTGTACGCCGCGCCGGAGCTTGACGGGGAGGCGCTTGACCCTTCCTATAAGCGGTATTTAAAAGGTCTTGGGCTTACGCAAATCAATGTGCTGCCGCATTTGCAGTACTTAAGGACGGTTGAGCTTGATGGTATGCGTATGGTGGATGAAATATCGCTCGCCGACAGCTTTACAAGACCGTTTTACGGACTTAACGACGGTTCGTATATTCTGATAAAAGACGGTGCTGCCGTACTGTACGGTGAGGCGTATTATTTCAAGGACGGCACGGAACGACAAATCTGTAAAAACGGTGAAAGCATACAAATCCGCTGCAATCCGGACTGATATTACAAATCAGCCCGGATTTTTTATGTAAATATGAATTATGAAATGAAAAAACCTTATACAATACCTTGTACTATGTAATAAAATATATTAGCATACAACCATAACCTGAAAACGGTGTAATATCAACGAAAGGAGAAAAGAGAAAACATACTATGCTGATTACCGTCCGTGTTGACGGGGAACCTCAGATTTTTGATGCAGACCGTTTATTTTAATGATAAACAGGTAAAATGGGGCAAAGCGCCATGCCGGTTAGCCGGGGTGGCGCTTTGTTTTGCAGGTATATTTTTACGGAGCATGGCAGCGCATATTCCGTTTGTTACAGGGCTTCCGGCTCGCTTTTCCAATCTTGCATAACTGCTTCGCAGGCGTCCACATCAATTTCTGCAACGGCATCCTTCAACTGTGAAAATAGCTCCTGCTGCCTGCCCTTATAAGAAAATTCTGACATCTTGCGTATGACCTCCTCCATCCGGTCCATGTCTAAATCCTCTATTGCCGCCTGCATTTCTTCAAAATATTTATACAGGACATCATCGGAAGCAGCTTCCTTTTGCGAATCTGTTTCTTCTTCCTCCTCACAGAAGGGCTGCAATACGGACAGATATCCTGAATATTGTTCCAGCATTTCATCCGTGCATTTATGTATCATTTCACCGTCCTTAGCATTGCCCGCATTCTCCATAGCCGCAGCCTTGTCGGATAAAGACATCGCTCCGATCTGTTTAGAGGAACTCTTTAGCGCATGCACCTCTATGGTATAAGCAGGCCAGTCTTCCTGTTCTTCCAGGGATTTTATCAGATTTACCTTCTTCTCGATTACCCGGTAATATTCCTTTAAAACAGTCCGAAACAGCTGCTCATTTCCGAGTGACTTAATCGCATATGCTGTATCCAAATCCCCGATTACAATATCTTCTGTCTGTACCTCTGTTTTACCGGTTGTTTTTTTCGTATGGATTTTTTGAATCTTTTCCTTAGGAAGCCATCTTTTTACCTTGGATATCAATACACGAAGCTCAATCGGTTTGGCAACAAAATCATTCATGCCTTCCGCACAGAATTTTTCCTTTGTTCCGTTAACCGCATTGGCCGTCAACGCGATAATCGGAACATTATCATAATCTTTATGGAATCTGCGTATCATATGTGTAGTTTCAACGCCGTCTGCTTCAGGCATCATGTGATCCATGAAAATAATGTCGTAGCGGTGAACAGAAATCTTTTCAATTGCTTCCTTTCCGCTCAAGGCGGTATCTATCTTCATCTTAAGCGGTTCCAAAAGTCCTTCTGCCACGGTCAGATTAATAGCGTTATCATCCACAATTAAAATCTCCGCCTCAGGAGCAATAAAATCAAAATCAATATCATTCAAGGTATTATAAATGGTATGTAAATCCTCATGGTTGAATATCATGGCCAGATTCAATACGAAAAGAGGCTTTTTCACTATCAGAAGATTCGGGGTATTCGAAATATTATAATCAGTAGTGTCATCAAAGTTAATAAGTAAAACAACCGTAATCTCCGGATTGTTTTGTATAAACTCCTCAATTTTCTTTGAAAAAACATTCTGTTCTATAAACAAAAAAACATTCTTATCTTCGGGCAGAAAAAACAGCTCAACCGTAGACATTAATTCCCTGTATTCAACGCCGAGGCTTTCCGTATCCCGCCGCAGAGCATCGGCAATATGCGGATTGGATATTATAGAAACCGCGAGAATTTCATCCGCGTCCTTAATTGTAATGCTCGGAGTAGAATCTACAATCTTTTGCGGAATAACAAAAGAAAAGTTGCTTCCTTTGTTATATTCGCTCTCAACAGATATATTGCCATGCATTAAGGTCAGCAATTGTTTGCAGATTGCAAGCCCCAGACCGGTACCTTCAATGTTACGGTTTCTCTTGCTGTCCAACTGTGAAAATGATCGAAACAGCTTATCCATATCTTCCTGTTTTATACCTATTCCGGTGTCTTTAACAGATACACGCAGTTCTATTTCCTCATCGGACAGTCCGGTATATTCCATTTTTAATGTCACTTTTCCGTTGTTTGTGAATTTTGCCGCATTACCGGCAAGATTCAGAATAATCTGCTTTATTCGTATACTGTCTCCAAGCAGCTTGTACGGCAAATCCGGTGAAATATCAAGAATCAGTTCGACATCCTTCTCTATAAGTCTTGTCATGACAATATTAGAAACATCGTTAATTACGGACATCGGCTCATATTCCTCTAAGTTGATATCCATCTTGCCGGATTCTATCTTGGAGAAATCCAGAATATCGTTAATAATCGCGAGCAGCGATTTACCCGCTATTTTAATCTGATTAATATATCCTCTTGCAACATCGGGGAGCTGCTCCCGCAATGCCATATCTGCCATACCGATTACCGCGTTCATCGGAGTTCTTATCTCATGGCTCATGTTGGCAAGGAAATCGGATTTCATAGTGACTGACTGCTCAAGCTCTTGGTTAGCCTGAAAAACAAGATGGCGGCTATATATAATATCACACAGGATATCTGCAAAAACATAGAGAAATTTGGCGGCATTATCTATCTTTGCCTGTTCCATTATGTTTACACGTTTTGCCGCCTCAAGATATTCATCCGGATTCACGCCAATCTCCTTGGCATATTTCCTGATACTGTCCGGTTTCGGCGGTGCGGTGAGAACCTGTCCGCCGATAAAACAGCCTATAAGCTGGTTCTGTACTATAATCGGTGCCGCAAAATCCATCAGTCCGGCATGGCAAAAATAAACGATGGATTTTCCTTGCTCAAGTGCCATTTCAGCTCCTAATTTATCGCACTGCTCACAACGTGAGCAGCCCAAAGCTGATTCTCTGGTGTATTTCATGCAAAAATCGGAAAAGTTGGATCCCTGCGTCACGGCCACACCGGTTTCGTCCGTTGTAAGCGCAGCCAGTCCTGTCATATTAGAAAAAGCATCCTGTACCTTCTGTAATATATCCGTATCAATCAAATCTTTCAAATGTAATTTGTATTCTTCCATAATCCAACCCCCTTTTATATAACTAAAGTATCTTGGAAACTTCAGCCGATATGCTGTGCAATTGTTTCTAACAGTTTATTCGGGTCAATAGGTTTCAGCAGATATCCCTGCGGTTTCATAACCAGAGCCTTTTGGAGCTTATCACGCTCGGAAATGGCAGTAAGAAATATGACGGGGATGTCCTTTGTTGCTTCATTGGAACGTAATTTTGCCAGAATAGCAGGGCCGTTCTCATCAGGCATTTCATAATCCAGTAAAATTAAATCCGTTTGTTTGTGTTCAAGGAACTTAAACGCTACCTTTCCGCTGATTGCAGTAGCGACATCGTATTTGCCATGTAAATGCTCTTTTATTACCTTTAACATTAAGGAATTATCATCAATTGCCAGAATGTGTTTGCGTTGTTGCGGCTGTACGGTGTCTTTCGTCATAACCGGCTCTTTGTTTTTCAGAGGCGCATCTTCGGGCTGTCCGGCAGTTTCCTTACTGTCACCGTATTTCCATCCTTTCAGAAATTTAACAATCTTTTCCTGAATGAGAGTGGCGGTAATCGGCTTATATAAAATTAAATCGGGAATATTGAAAGTAATTCGCTCAAACTCGTCACATTCCTTTTTGGCTCCGAGCAATATAAAAGGAATCTTATTTTCAGATAAGCGGTGTTTGATAAGCGGCAGCTTGTTGAAATCATCTGCGGTCTCATCAAAAAGGCAATATACAAAGACATCCGGAACAAAATATTTTATATGTTTGATGATATCTTCATATCGGCAGGAAGTAGTTATGGCCTCAATATTGTCATTCATATGTATAAAAAAATCATCAATTGCCGAGTTATTCTTTCCTGTTAATAATACCTTACATTTCATTTAGATTTCCTCCTTGTAATCAGCCGGTCAGACAGAAGAATGTAAAATTCTGTTCTATATGTAAAATATTATAGCATAGTTCACTAAATCTGGATACCCCAATTTCAGCCGCAAAGCTTTCGGTTGTTTTTGTTTTTAATAAGGAGTATTATATAAAAAAAGCCTTTACGAGGAGATAAGATGAACAGGAAACAAAAGCTTGCTTTAGAGATAATAGAACGGCTGAAAAAAGAATATCCGCATTCGGACTGTACGCTGGATTACAACGAGGCGTGGAAGCTGCTTGTGAGCGTGCGCCTTGCGGCGCAATGCACCGATGCCAGGGTTAATGTTGTCGTCAAGGGACTTTTTGAGAAATATCCGAGTGTGGACGCGCTTGCGCAGGCGGATGTCGGGGATATAGAAAATATTGTAAAGCCCTGCGGGCTGGGACACAGCAAGGCGAGGGATATAAGCGCGTGCATGAAAACGCTGCGCGACGAATACAAGGGACAGGTGCCGGATGATTTTGACGCGCTGTTAAAGCTTCCGGGGGTCGGGCGGAAAAGCGCAAACCTCATTATGGGCGATGTTTTCGGGAAACCCGCAATCGTCACGGATACTCACTGCATACGCCTTGTAAACCGTATGGGACTCGTGGAGGGAATCAAGGAGCCGCAGAAGGTCGAGCGTGAGCTTTGGAAAATTATTCCGCCCGAGGAGGGAAGCGATTTCTGCCACAGGCTGGTTGACCACGGGAGAGCGGTATGCACCGCACGCACGGTTCCGTTTTGGGATAAGTGCTGCTTACGGGACATCTGCGCACAAAAAATATAAAAATTCTGCTTACATAATTTTGCCAAATTGTGTTAAAATATATATCATAGAGGCAGTTTTGATTTGTGCAGCTTAATTACAGCGGAAGGATGATGGAATGTTTAGAGTCGGTGACTATGTTGTATACGGTAACACGGGCATTTGCAGAATTGAAGATATAACGCATCTGGATAACGGTGTGGGAGATTCCGATAAACTGTATTATGTACTTGTTCCGGATGACGGGCGCGGCGGAAGGTCTTTTTTGCCGGTGGACAACACAAAGGTTGTTTTGCGCGCCGTTATAACCAAGGAGGAGGCTCTTGAGCTTATCGACAGAATACCGAGAATAGAGAAAATCGGCGTCGGCAACGATAAGCAGCGCGAGGAAAAATACAAGGAGCTGGCGAAGCAGTGTGACTGCGAAAGCTGGGTTACGATTATCAAGACTATTTATGTGCGCCGTCAGGAGCGTATTGCTCAGGGCAAGAAAATTACCGCGACAGATGACAAATACTGCCGTATTGCGGAGGACAGCCTGTACAGCGAGCTTGGTTTTGCTATCGGCAAAAATAAGGACGAGATGGAAGCCTTTATAAGAGAACGGATAGACAATAGGGCTTCCGTATAAAAGCAGGACATGCCTGATACGTTACAGAATAAAAGGTACGCTTCATATTCGGAAGCGTACCTTTTTTATTTATACACTAATTGTTTTTCTGGCGTTTAAAGCGGATAACCACGAACGCTACAGCCATGATTGCCGCCGCGAACAGCAGCTGTATAATATACGACTGCTTGGCGAGCGAGCTTAAATGTCCGTCGTAGCTGTACATCTCGTCAGCTATGTTTATATACCAGTAGGTCGGAAGGCATTTTGAAAATGACACAACCTTGTCGGGCAGAATCGAACGCGAAACGAATACGCCGCACAAAAATGAGGTTGAAAGTCCGAGAATATTTGACCATATTGATAATGTAGTCATCTTCCGGCTGAGCTGCGCGACAAGGAATGTGACGGCGATGCTTACTGCGAGAAAGCATACGGAGTTGAGCAGGTGGTAAGGGGTGCTCTCCGATATAAACTCCTTTCTGTAAAAAATCGCGGAAGCTCCGATAAGTATTGCCATAACCAGTAAAGAATATGTTGCCGTGGCGCCTATCATTCCCCAGTTGCGGGAACGGCTGCTCACTCCCGAAACGGCGGTTCTTGACCTGATTTCCGGACGGTTCCAGATAATAAGCACGGGACCTAAGCTGTTTATCAGCACACAGAGCAGTATATAGGGAATAAAATGGAAGAATACGCCAAACGCCGTTGGTTTATCGGCTGCGCCGTCCTTCAGATAGGACACCTGCGCCGACATCTCCGATATTTCAAGAGCCTTTGCCGAAGCGGTTTCCGGCTTATATCCGGCGTTTATATAGGCGTTTAAGTTCTGCATCCACGATTCGAGCTGAGAGGAAACGATATAGGCGCTTCTTGAGTCGGGCGCGGCGTAGGAGGTGAGGCGGCTTTTTGAGTCACCGTCAAGAGTCTGCTTTTCAAAGCCGTTCTCAATTACCAGAACATATTCCACCGTATGCGCAAAAAGCTCGTCGAGCCAGCTTTCTTCGCTGTCCTTTATGCTTTTAATGATGTGAGCTTTATCAAGATAGCCGTACAGCTCCTTTGAAAGATAGCTGTTATCCCTGTCGATTACGGCGATTTCCACCTTGGAGGCTTCAAAGGTAACGGTGTTGTCATTAAGCTGAGATCTGCTGATGTTAATGGATACACCCAGAAAAATTCCTATATAGATGAAGCCGTAGCTTAGGGAGCGGAGCGCTATTTTCAGGAAAGTTTTATAAATTTGCATAGCTGTTCCTCCTTGTCATTAATATGGATACCGCGCAAAGCACAACCGCGTATGCGGTCAGCGTTATGATGTTTCTGAAAAAACGCTCGTGCGTGTCGTAAATCAACAGCGAGTAAAGGGCGTCAGCGATAAGCGTTGCCGGATTTATGCGGTTTACTATAGGCGCGCTGCGCTCAAGGTTTACCCTTATTGTCCATACCATAAGTCCGCCGAGGAAGGAGGACAGCAGGGAGAATACTATAAAAACCGTCGTCTGGGCCATTTCCTTCAGCTTAGGAACGGAGCCTATAAATAATCCTGCCGAAATTCCGAAAAGCGAGCCTGCCGCGCAGGTAAGCGCAATATAGCCTATACTGTCGCTCAGATTTATTTTGAGGACAAAGACCATATATAACAGCAGTATGACAATTAGAATCAGATGAATCAGATATGTCGCCAAAAATTCCGCGATTATCAGTTCAGCGCGTTTTATGGGAGCGACGCTCTTTCGCATACCCTCGGGTGTTATATCCGCCTTCATCTGACGCGCGCAGCGCATACCGAAGAAGCCGCCGAAGAGCAGTGCCATCGCGATCAGGGCAAAGTAGTACGATGCCATGGGGTCCATTTCGGCGTCGGTGAGTTTACCCTCCGTCACATATTCGGAGGAGCCGAAAACCGAGCCGATAAGTCCGGCGGCAGCGTCGGGCTTATCATTCAGAATATCTCCGATAAGCGCGGATTCTTGCAGATACTGGTTGATAAAATTAGAAATTGCGGTCTGGTTAAGCCCCGCATTTGCAACCGTCATCCTTACGGACGAGTCCACGGTGATTATCGCGTCCACCTCGGAATCCGAGAGAAGCTTTTCGGCTGTCTGCGCGTCCGTTTCGGTTATTTTAAAGAAGCTGTCTTCATCGGAGCCGTCGGAAGAAAGACTGTCCAGCACGGCTTCGAAAATCTGGTTTTCCTGCTCGTATACGACGGCAACCGGTATGGAATGAAACACATACTCCTTGTCGTTTATTTTGGAAAAGGCGGCGACAAAGCAGGTGCAAAGGAGTATCGGAAAAAGCGCAACCCAGAATACCTCCTCCTTGGAGCGTATAAAGCTTTTAAAACGGTATTTGAATAGATGCAAAAACATACTGTGCCTCCTTAATCTCTTAATTCTTTGCCCGTAATTTCAAGAAATACGTCGTTGAGCGTCGGCGGCTGTGAGAAAACCTGATTGAAATGTATTTCCTTTGTCCGAAGGTAATCCAGTACACGGATAAGATTATGCTTGCCCCCGCTGCAGAATACTGAAAGCACACCGCTTTCGTAGGCGCACTGGTATATATGCGGCAGCTCCCGAATGGCGACGATATCCGATTCGGACAGTCCGTCCGCGTGGATTTTTATGGTTTCAGAGTTCTTAATCATGCCCTTAAGCTCCTCCGCCGTTCCGAGGGCGATGTTTTTGCCCTTGTCCATAATCGCGATTCTCGTGCAGATTTGCTCGACCTCCTCCATATAGTGCGAGGTGTAAATAATGGTCGCGCCGTTTTTGTTCAGCTCGACTATGCCCTCAAGAATCTTGTTGCGGCTCTGAGGGTCCACGGCAACCGTCGGCTCGTCAAGTATTATAAGCTCAGGCTTATGCGCTATGCCGCAGGCAATATTAAGCCTCCGAAGCAGACCTCCTGAAAGCTTTTTGGGACGGAATCTGGTATAATCCCCCAAATCCGTAAAGCTTATGGCATCCTGAACATATTCCCTGCGTTTTGCGGAATCCTTAATATAAAGACCGCAGAAATAGTCGATATTTTCATACACGTTAAGTTCCTCAAAAACGGCGACGTTCTGCATTACCACACCGATTTTGCTCTTGAGGTCATAGCTGTCGGGGCGCATTTTTTTGCCGAAAACCTCAATTTCGCCCTTGCCGTAGGAAAGCAGCGCCAGAAGGCAGTTGATGGTTGTTGTTTTGCCAGAGCCGTTCGGCCCCAGAAGTCCGAAGATTTCCCCCTTGTTTATCTCAAGATTAAAATGGTCAAGCGCGATAAGCTCTTTGTAGCGTTTGACAAGATTTTCGATTTTAACTATAACTTCGCTCATGTTTATAACCTCTTTTCACGATTTTTAAAGCTGTTTAAAATATAGCACCGCGTTTATAAGATATAAAGTGAAGACCGTCACAAATCAATGTGACAAATGTAATATTTTGTGTTAATATTAAAATATTAAAGGAGCCTTGCAATGCAGAGAATAATTGACCGCCTGCTGATAATTGTACTTACGGCAGTCTGGGCAGCGCCGGTGACGGGACATAAACTTATATATCTCATACTTGTGGGAGTTATTTACAGCGGCTTCGGCTACAGCTTTTTTGAAAAGAGGCTGCATATTTTTATGTGTGTCGCCGCGGGAACGGCGGCGGTGTTTGACGAGATTTTTATCCCTCTTCTGATTTTGATGCTTTATGAGGCGTGCAGCAGGCTTTGGGACGGCGACAGGCGCGAAATCTGCATTTGGGGAGCCTGCGTTCTTGTAAATATTGCTTTATGCGTGGTGCTGCCGGAGAGGAATTTTGCGGCGCTGATTGCGGAGTATCCCCTGAGCGCGGCGCTTATGGCGGTAACGGCGGTTCTCTGTATATATCTTTCGTATGTCAGCATGGGAAATATGCGCCTCGCAAGCCTTAATCTGCAAATACGTGACGAAGGTGAGGAGAAAAAACGCCTGCTGGAGCTGAAGAACGAGCTTATGCGGCGCAGTCACGGGAATGAGATTGAGGTCGCTACGCTGAATGAGAGGAACAGGATTGCGAGAGAAATACATGACAATGTCGGACATCTTCTGAGCAGGAGTATTCTTCAGGTGGGCGCGCTGCAAACCGTATATAAGGATGAGCCGCTTGCGTCATCGCTTAAGCAGGTGGGAGAAACCTTAAGCGAATCCATGGACAATATCAGAAGGAGCGTTCATCGTCTGCACAATGAATCCGTTGACCTGCAAAGGGCTGTCAACGATATAATCGCCGCAAACGGAGGCTATGAGGTAAGCTTTGACTATGACGTATCGCCGGCTCTGCCCCGCGAGATAAAATACGCCGTCTTATCCATTGTGACGGAGGCGTTTGAGAATGTGCGCAGGCACTCGGACGGCACGCGCGTATGGATAACGGTTATGGAGCATCCTGCCTTTTACCAGTTTATTTTCAGGGATAACGGACATCCGGGCAGAATCGGAGAGAGCGGAATAGGGCTTCACAATATGCGCTCAAGGGTCGAAGAGCTTGGCGGCAGTATAAGCTTTGACATTAAAAGCGGTTTCAGAATATTTGCGAATATACCGAAGGGACAGGAATGATGAAGGTTGTAATAGTTGACGACGACGCGATAGTGGCTATGTCCATGCGGACGATACTGACGGCGGGAGGCGATATTGAGGTACCGGAGCTTGGAAGCGACGGGGAGGATGCGGTGAGGCTCTACGAGAAGCATCTGCCGGACATACTTCTTACGGATATACAGATGAAAAAGCTTAACGGACTTGAGGCGGCGGCGCGCATATTGGAAAAGTATCCGGACGCGAAAATAATCCTGCTTACGACCTTTCTTGACGACGGATATATCAGGGAGGCTCTGCGGGTGGGAGCGAAGGGCTATATATTAAAGCAGGACTACGAAGGCGTGCTTCCCGCGCTCAGAGCGGTATACTCGGGGCAAAGTGTTTTCGGGAAGGAAATAATAAACGAAATTCCGAAACTTATCAGAGAAAAAAACACGGACGTCTATACGCGTAACGGAATCACGGACAAGGAATTCGAGATAATAAAGCTTGTCGCGGACGGTCTGTCAAATAAGGAGATTGCGGACCGGTTGTGCTTAAGCGACGGTACGGTGCGCAATTACATAAGTCTTGTCCTTGACAAGCTTAAACTGCGTGACCGGACGCAGTTAGCCGTTTTTTATTACAAAAATTAACAGCCGCGTGGGTAAGCCCCTGCGGCTGTCGGTTTTGTACGGAAATTATTCCTTATCCTGATTCTGTGCCCGTATTGCGGTAACAAGGTCATACATATCCCAGTCGCCGCCTCCGTCGCTGTTCTTGTAAACAGTTCCCCTGTATTCTACTTCGGGAAGCGATTCGCAGCCGTGAAACGCGTTCCGGTCGCATTCGGTTACGCTGTCTGGCAGAATTACGGTTTTAAGATTGCCGCAGCTGTGAAACGCAAAATAATCTATCGTGGTAACGCCTTCCGGAATTTCTATGCTTTCAAGGGATTTGCATAACATGAAAGCTTTCCTTGGAATCACCTTGATGTTTTTTGAGAGCTTTACGGTTTTTAATTTATCGTGCCCTTGAAAAACCTCGTTGTTCAGCGTGGTTACGCTGTCGGGGATTATTACGCTCGTAACGGTGTCGTTTTCGTGCAGGACGGACCATCCGAGCGCGGTTACGGGCCTGCCCTCTATTTCCGACGGAAAAACAACCTCTGCGGCGCTTCCGTTATATCGCGTAACGGTTACGGTATCCGTCGCGCTGTCGATTGTGTATTCAAATTCGGAAACGGGATTCGGCTTTTCGTTCTGTGAATCCGAGCCGTTATCCTTGGCGGGATTTTCTGTTCCGCCGCACGCCGTCAGCAGAATGGCTGCCGCGGCAAAAACTGAAACTGCCGAAAGTTTTATTTTTCGTAAGTTCATTGCTTAATATCTCCTATCTGAATCTCTCCGCAGTTCCTTCCGAAGGGACTACCTCATCGTCGCCGTGCTTGAAGTACAGCGTCTGCTTATCCTCACTCCATGTAAGCGCGTATTTTTCAGAGTCTTTTTTGAATTCACAGCTTCCCGTGTTGATAATGTCGTCGTAGTACTCGGGCGGTACTCTTACCAAGCCTGACGGCAGCCATACCGAAAATTGATTATTTTCGTTCACCATTACGGTTACAACGCCGCCGATGTCTACCCAGCCGTACATTGTTGTGTTGTATCCGTCATAGTTGAAGCCGCCGCAGAAAGGCTCAAGCTTTTCAAGCTTTGCGAGTAACTCGGGGTCGGGCGCTTCGGTTTCTTCGGGCGCCGTGGTTTCCGGCGCGTTGGTTGCCGCGGGCTGCTGCGCGTTTTCGGTGGCTTTATCTGCCGATGTGCTTTTGGACGGACTGCTTTTGCTGTCGTTTCCGCCGCAGGCGATAAGCGAAAGCGACATAACCGCCGCAAACGCAAGACATATAAGTTTTTTCATTTTATTCCTCCCAATAATACGTTTTATTCGTCTCTATTTGCCGTTCCTTCCGCCGAAACTGCGTCATTAACACAGTACTTGAAGTACAGCGTCTGTTTATCTTCGCTCCATGTCAGCGTGAGGCTTGAAAAGCTTCTGGTGATTTCACAGCTGCCGTTGCTCAGGATATCGCCGTACAATTCCGTAGGGACAGTGACTAAGCCGGTGGACGGCATCCATACCGCAAGGCGATTGTCCTCGTTGATACTGACGCTCATGGCTTCGCTTACATTAACGGTGCCGAGCGCGGACGTGTAGTATTCGTCATAGCTGAATACGCCGCAAAAAGGCTCGAGCTGCTCAAGCTGTGAAAGACTTTCGGTATCGGTCATGGTTTCCGGCGCGTTGGCTGCCGCGGGCTGCTGCGCATTTTCGGTGGCTTTATCTGCCGATGTGCTTTTGGACGGACTGCTTTTGCTGCCGTTTCCGCCGCAGGCGATAAGCGAAAGCGACATAACCGCCGCAAACGCAAGGCATATAAGCTTTTTCATATTATTCCTCCCACCAGTATTTATCGATTTCAATCGACTCTATCATTTTTATTGCGTATATGTCAATTATACCCTCGGGAAGCGGATCCATACTGGGATTTTCGATGCTGTCGTCGATAATCGTTATCATAAACGGAGATATGTATCCGTCAAGCTGATCGACATCGACCGCATAGGTCACAAACGCGCTTTTGCGGTCCTCAAAAATTCTGTCCAGGCCGCCATTTTCATTCAGTTCCGTGTGCTCATGCGTGTAGGTATGGGTTCCGCTGTACCTGCATACGGAATAGCCGTTTACCGTCATAAGCTCCTGATTTTCAACGGTAAATTCAAAATTGTCGTATGCCATGCTGCCTCTGTCAAGTTCTATCTTACGGAGCAGGTAATCTTTGTTTGCCTCAAAGGCGTCCTCCAGCTTTTCAAGGGTGGCGTGGACATTTATAGTGTCAAACCCGCTATCTGTCCATGAAGCTTCAACCTCTTTTTCCACGCGTCCGCAGCCGCTGACAAATATAAACGCGGGGTCCCACTGATAGGCAAAGCCGAAAGAAGCGGGCTTCAGCGAAGGATATTTAATCTTTATTCTGACATCTCCGCTTTTTTTCTCATCGCCGACGGTATATTCGCCTATATCTAAATATGCTGTATCGGATACGCCTCTCCAATTGGGAAGGTCGTCCTCAGCGACTGAGGCTGTGGTGCTGTCGGTGACATCTGTCTGGGGTTTGCTTTCATCTGCTCCGGACTGCGCCGGTTTAGACTGGGAGCCGCTTGGCGTGCTTTTATCGCCTCCGCAGGCGGTGAGCGCAGCCGTAAGAAGAGCGGCGGCGGTAAGTAATAATGCTTTCTTTTTCATTTATCTGTTTCCTCCTTTAACATTCCTGATTACAGATTATAGCGTAAAAAGAATCCTATTTTACGTAAAAGGCGCGAGCGGTATGGAAAAAGGTGTAAGCGGCGGACTTATTGACTTGCGGCGGGGTGATATGTTAAAGTTAGTTTATGAAAATTGCGGTTTGTGACGACGAAAATTTATTTGTCAAAAAAATATATCAGTACCTTTGGGAGCAGCATGACTGCGCCGTGGAATGCTTTACGTCTCCTTCGGAGCTTCTGGAGAAATACCGCGCGGGGGAGCGCTACGATGTGCTTTTCCTGGATATTATTATGGAGTCTCTGAACGGCATTGAGCTTGCGAAGAAAATCAGGGAGTATGACGGCAGGGCGCTCATTGTGTTTCTTACGGTGGCGCTTGAGTACGCGCCCGCAGGTTACGAGGTAGACGCGTTCCGCTACCTGTTAAAGCCCGTAACGGAAAAAGACATCATTGACACTATGAGGGCTATAAGGGAAAAATTCGCCGTTTCGCGGATTCTGCGCATCAGGACGCCCGAATGCGAATTGCTTGTACATACGGAGGAACTGCATTATATTGAGGCGGACAACAAGGACTGCATTCTTTACTATATGGGAGATACGATTACGGTGCACGAAAGCTTAAGCGAGCTTGAGAATCAGCTTTCGGAGACGCATTTTTTCCGCGTGCACCGCAAATATCTTGTAAATCTTGCTCGGGTCAGGGAGTTTGACGACAAAAAGCTTACTCTGGACTGCGGAAGAACGCTTCCGCTCAGCCGCAGGAGGAGCGCGGAGTTTTGCAGTATGCTTAACAAATATATTGAAGGGGATTTGAACAAATGATGACTGTTTTATTTTCGACGGCGTTTAATTTAATGGACTATTGGGTTTTTATATTGCTTTTGCAGTATGTGTGCGCTGCCGATATGAATCTGAACAGGAGAAACTGTATCATATGTACGGCGGCTACGGCGGCGTTTCTGGCGGCGGTTTCCGCCTTATCCGGAGTGGAATGGACGTATATTTCGATGTTTTTTGCGATGCTTCTGACGCTCCTTTTATTGGCAAGGAAAAAAGGATATGCCTTGCTGCGCCTTATTCCGGCGTTTTTGCTTTATATTACGCTGACCGTGTTTCCCGCCGCAATGCTTGATGTGATGTTTGGAGCGGGAAGCATATGTATTACGGTAGGCGGCTATGAGCAGAGCGTGCTGGCAATTGTCTTTGACATTTTATTATTGGCGCTGCTTTCCGTTCTGTGCCGCTCCGTAAAAAAATACGGCATTACCGTGTATTTCCGTACAAGGGAGATTCTCGGAAGCATAGCGTTGTTTTTCTTTGCGTTTATAGCAGGTCAGCTTATGGCGCTGGCGAACAAACAGCCCCACGGACCCGCGCTGCATTATACATATCTGGTAGTTTTCGGGGGAGCCTATATTTTCGGAGCAGCGTATTATTTTTACAGCGTGGCTGAAACATGGCGCAGGGTATACCGTCAGACAAAAATAAGCACAGAGACGGAATATATGAAGCTGCAGCTCGCCGCTTTGCAGGATACAAGGGAAAACGAGGAGCAGACCAGGAGAATGAGACATGACCTGAATAAGCATCTTGCGATAATGAAAACGCTATGCGACGAGGGAAAGTTTGATGAGGTATGCAGATACGCCGACCGGCTCGGCAGCGAAAGCGTACAGTTTGAAAGTATGCCCACCGGAAACGAAATAGCGGATTTGGTGGCGGGGCAGAAAAAGAAGCTCTGCGAGGAGAACGGCATAGAATTTACCTTTGAGGGGCTTTTAAACGGTATGGGGAATATGGAAGCGCCCGATATCTGCGGACTGCTTGCAAACGCTTATGACAACGCGATAGAGGCGTGCCTGACGCAAAACGGCGCGTATGTGCGCACAAGGGTAAACAGCACGCGCAATTATACGGTTATAGAGATTGTCAATCCCGTGGAGAAAAAAGTGTCGGTGAGCAAAAACAGCATTCCCACCTCCAAACGGGATAAGGGCTCACACGGCTACGGAATAGAGATTATGAAGCAGATTGCCCGCAAGTACGGCGGAAGCTGTACCTTCAGGTGTGACGATAAGGAATTCGGAGTAAAAATCGTTCTTCTGACACAACAATAAAAGCCATGTAAAATTTGCCTGATACGTTTATTTGATACAACTTGTTTACAAGTGCCTGTTATAATATACATAAACCGTACTTGTAAGGAGGTTGTATTTTTATGGATAAAAAAATATATGTCTGTGCGGCTGCTATGCTTTGCGCCTCCGTGCTTGCGGGCTGCGGCGACAGTCCGAACCAAACAGACACAGTAAAACAGCCCCAGAATAATCTTCTTTATGAAGACGCTCAGGGAGTATGGGAGGAGAATTTTGACGCTTCCCTGGAAAACGGAGGAAAGGTAAAGGTTTCGATAGACGCAGAAATTACAAAGCCCTCCGTGAAATCCGTGTGCGTGACCGAGGTGGCGGAGTTCGGGCTTTCGCAGGAATATAAGGAAACGGTGCTGGAACAGATTTTCGGCGCTTCGGAGATTTATCTGTATGATTTGAAAAATATGCCTGAGGAACAGCTTGTACATCATATAGCCGACCTTGTGTATGAAGCCGATATGCTTTCCGATGAGATTGAGAGTGCTTATGACCGTGACACAAAGGAGAGATATCAGCTTAAGCTCGACGCCGTAACGAAAGAGCTTGAGGAGTACAGAAGCTGTCTTGATACCGCGCCCGCGGAGTTTATTCCGGCGGAGGATATGTCGGGAGACGCTTTCGCGGGATACTGGGACGGAATTATGTACGCGGTATATTTTCAGAATTATCTGAATGAGAACCCGGGAGGACACCGTTCGGGAATTTTTAATACCGTGAAACCGGATGAGATAGCGTATCCGGTAAGAAATCAAAGCATAATAATTGAGCCGGTGGATATGGGCGAGGTCGCTCCGGAGAGTATACGTCACGCAACTAAAATAGAGCCGAACGATATGTATGATTTTGAGGGACCGGAGGGTAACTCCGCGTCGCAGGAAATTGCGGACCGCTTTATTCAGAATCTTGGAATTAACGGGGTAATATACGATTATATTCATGATGACAGTACGGGCAAGTACGTGGGAGGCTCGGGAAGGCTTATTTGGAGGTCTTCCATGAATTCGGCAGATATCGACGGATACTACTTCAATTACAGTATAGCTCTGGATACCGAGAACAATGTCAAGGCATATGAACACGATGCCGTTTACAACAGATGGGGAGATTACGCGGATGCCTCCAATCCCCAGTATTCGAGAAGAAGCTCCATGACGGTGTATGTGAAAGGTCAGAGGGTAATATACGCGGAAATAAACAACCCTTTGGAAGTGATTTCAATAAATGAAAGGGCGGAGGTGCTGTCCTTTGATATAATTAAGGATATTATAAGGAGCGAGCTTTCCGATAACATTCAGAACTATATCTCCTATGAGATTTCTGACGGCATGGCGGTTCGCTTTCAAGGAATGCAATTCGGTTATGTGAGGCTCAGGGACGAAAAAAGAGGGGATTTATACAGCTATGTTCCCGCATGGATGCTTTACGGAAGAAACGGAGATACTCTTGAATGGGGCGCGGAGAATATGATAATAATCAATGCCATCGACGGAACTCCGATATATGTAAAGGATTTGGTTTAGTACGCCGCGGTTGATTTTACGCCGTATTTATGCGATAATTGGTACAAGGTCTGGGAGTTGTGTATGATACGGATACTGATTGTAGAGGACGAGCGCGCCATCTCGGATTTGGTTAAAATAAATCTGACAAGAGCGGGGTATGAATGTACCTGCGTTTATGACGGTGTGGCGGCTGCCGATATTCTTGAGCGTAATAAATTTGATTTGATAATCCTTGACGTGATGCTTCCGGGCTTTGACGGCTTTGAACTCATGGAATATATAAGACCCATGGGGATTCCGGTTATTTTTCTGACCGCAAAAGCGGCGTTAAACGACAGGCTTAAGGGGCTTACTTCGGGCGCCGAGGATTATATTGTCAAGCCGTTTGAAACCGTGGAGCTGCTTGCGAGAATCGGCATTGTGCTCAGGCGCTACAATAAGGAATCGGAAAGGCTTGTCTATAACAATATTGAGGTTGACGCGGAAAAGCGGACGGTCATGTATGACGGCGCGGAGGCGGAGCTTACCCCGAAGGAATTTGATTTGCTTGTGCTGCTTATACGCAACCGCGGCATCACTCTTTTTCGGGAAAAAATATACGAGGAAGTCTGGGGAATGGAGTTTTCGGCGGAATCAAGAACGCTCGATTTGCATATACAGCGCCTCAGAAAAAAGCTCGGGCTTGAGGACTCGTTGAAAACCGTGTTCAAGGTGGGCTACAGGCTGGAATAATATCGGCCGTTTCGGCAGAGGTTATTTCGGAGGCGGCAATGAAATTCAGATACAAGGTTTTGTTTGTCAATATAATACTGCTGTCCGCGGCGCTGGGAACAGCCGGCTATCTTATGATACGGCGGAATTTCGAGCTTGCGAAAAGCGCTCAGATTCAGAATGCCATTGTCGAGAACAATGTTTTGCAGGCGTCGGTGGAGTATGAGTTTTTGCAGGTTATAAACGGCGGCGGGAATTATGACGCGGCGAAAGAGCTGGAGCGTATAGGGAATCTGATTTACAGCGGATTGTCATCGCTGTCGTCAGGATTTTATATAAAATACGGTTCCGGATATGTGTATTCCTGTGACAGACTTGAGAATATGCCGACCGATGAGCTTTTTAAAAACATATCGGCAGGGGACAAAAATTATGTGATAAGCCGTCATGAGGACGGATATTATATATATGTTACATCATACGGTGCCGTAAACGGTACGGAACTTTGCGTTGTGAGTAAGCGTGACATATCGGAGGCGTACCGGCTTATGGACAGTCAGATAAGCTTTTACCGTCTGCTTGTGCTGATAATCGTGTGCGCGGGCGGAGCCGTTATGTACGCCTTGAGCGTATATCTTACGCGACCGCTCGAAAAGCTTAACCGCGTTACGGACGAGATAATAGAGGGCAATTACGATGTGCATATGAAGGTCGGAACGAACGATGAAATAGGACTTCTGACGGATAAATTCAATCTTATGTCGCGTTCGGTGGCGTCGCATATCGACGAGCTTAACGATATGGTCCGCCGCAGGGAGCGCTTTGTCGCGGATTTTACCCACGAAATCAAAACCCCGATGACGGCTATAATAGGATATGCGGATACGATGCGTTCCATGGAGCTTTCCGAGGAGGAGCGGCTTATGGCGCTCAATTACATTTTTTCGGAGGGACGACGGCTTGAGCGTATGTCGTCAAAGCTTTTTGATTTGATTTATTATAAGAGAAAAGAAACGGAAATGCTTCCGATTCATACCGCAGATATGTGCGGGGAGATTGCGGGCATTATGAAGCCCGTTCTGGACCGGAAAAATATAACACTCGTCACCGATATTGAACCAGCCGTAATATACGGGAGCAGGGAGCTTCTGGTAACGGTTTTTACAAACATCATTGACAATTCCCAAAAGGCTTCATGCGAAGGCGCGGACATAAGCTTTCGCGGTATTTTAAAAGAAAGCGGTATCTATGAATTAAGCGTCAGGGACAGCGGAATAGGTATGTCAAAAGAGGACGCCGAAAGAATCTGCGAGGAATTTTATATGGCGGATAAATCCCGTTCCCGAAAAGAGGGAGGAGCGGGGCTTGGTATGTCTCTTGCCGCCGTGATTCTTGAGAGGCACGGAGCCGGGCTTTCGGTGGACAGCAGACTCGGAGAGGGAACTACCGTGACGGCGGTCTTTAATTCGGCTGTCCGCGATTTTAAAACGGAAGCGGAGGCGCAGCGGCATGAGGAGTGAGACCGGCAGCATAATAAAATATCTTCCTGCGGTTCTTATTTCTGTGATTGCCGTGATTGCGGGAATCCTGCTGCCCGGATTTTTGCTGGAAGAAAGAGGCAACGCAGGACTGGACAGGGCGGAGGCGGCCCCGGCTGAATATTACAATGCCGCGGGCTTTGCGCTGTCACGTAATATATCGGCGCAGATGGACACCTATGACAGGCTGAGACTGGTGTCCGGCTCATGGGAAAGCAGCTTTGAAGAAGCGGAGGAGTACGAGATGAGTCTCCGTATGCATGAGGCTGCCGCGGCGGCGAGGAAGGGCGTTGACGGGCTTTATGATAATGGACTTTATCCCACGCGGCTTTCCTCGGAATACGGGAACTGGTTTAGTTGGACGGCGATACCCTGTAAGGCGGTTGACAGTATTTTTAACACATACACGGCATATTACTGGAAGGTGATTTTTAAAAGCTTTAACAGCGGGGAGCGTCACACCGTGTATGTTCTGGAGGACGGTACGCTTATTGCGGCGGAGGCATATATTCCCGATGAGGATTTTTCGGACAGTATTGCGGACGCGTATACTGTAAAATCGGTATCAAACGTGGTTTATACCCGTCAGCCCGCAAACGGGCTGAATCCGCAGGATTGGACGTCACTGCCCGATTTGGACGTATCGGGAATGAAATGGAAGGATTTGCTGCTGATTACCGCGTACGGAGGTAAAAGCTGGTATGTGATGCAGCTTTTTTCCGACGAAAGATATATTTTTTTGATAAAAGTATAGAGGAAAGTCCCGTTCGGCGCCTCGCGGAAGAGTCAGCGGCTCGCGGGAATGTTAAGGAGGCAATATGACAAGGCATATAAATAAAATAGCGGCGGTATTGGTGTTGAGTCTCGCTTCGGCGGCGTTTGCCGGCTGTTCCGGGAAAAACGGGGAGCTTGTGCTGATAGAGAAGGATATGTACGAGCGCGCGAGCAGGCGCTCTGCCGAGGTTAAAAAGGGTGACTTGTATCCGGTTGTTAAGCTTACATTGCAGGTGGAGGGCTACGAGAGGGTTGTATACAACGTAAGCACGCTTGATTTGACCTTGGATAAAGTCCATGTGTCCTTGGGCGACAAGGTTAAGACCGGGGATTTGCTGGTATCCTTCAAGTCGGATAATATTGACAACACCATAGCGGGCTACGAGCAGCAGCGCAGCGATAACGAGCTTCTGATTGAACATCTGAAAAAGCTCATGGAGATTGACAGCGCCGCAGACTACAGCTCCGATATACGTATGCTTGAGGAGGATATCATGGTCGCCGAGCTTTACATAGAGGAGGCCGGGGCAAAGTTGGAAAGCTACCAGATAGTAGCGCGCGGCGACGGAACAATAGTTAGTATAGACGATTATCTTACGAGCGGATTTCTGGTTGACGGACGGAATCTTGTGACACAGATATGCGGAACCGGAAATTACACCGCAAAGACAACCTCGGATTTCGAATTCGGAATCGGCGACGTTTATACGGCGGTTTCGGGAATTTTCAGCTATGATTTGAGGCTGACCGGTATCGAGCTGCAGGAAAACGTGTCAGGCAAGGCGGAACGCCTGCTGACCTTTGAACCCGTTTCGGATATGTCGGCTGTGTCGGACGCCGAGTCCCTGAGCATGGTCGTTGAAAAGCCCGTGCTTGAAAATGTCGTGTATGTCGAGGCGTCTGCCATACATGAAGCGGACGGCAGATATTTTGTGTATGTGTTTGACGAGGAGGGCTTCAGAAGCGTCGCCTGGGTGGAAATAGGTGACGCAGTTGATACCTACAGAGTTATTACCGACGGTCTTGTCGGCGGAGAGAAGGTGAGCTTGGATTGAGAAAAGCATTTCTAATGAGAGCGGCAGCAATAAGCCTTGCGGCAATGCTTTTGTCGGCGTGCGGCAGAAATTCGGACGGCGGCGGGGTGCCGGAGCTTATCGAGCCGTCAGCGACAAATTACGCCTACCGTCCGGCGGAATACGGTAATATCGGAAATACGAGTATTATTTTCGGCACGGTGGTACCGGAAAGCCACTGTTATTTTTACGGTGAGAATGTCAGGATTTCGGAGATTGCGGTTCAGGTCGGAGATACGGCAGAACCCGGAGATGTGCTGGCGTATGCGGATATAGACTATGCGAAGGAGCAGATGAATGCGCTTTCGGACCGCCTCGAATACGAGAACACGACTTATGATTTAAACAGTAAAATAGCTGACGAGGAAATAAAGAAGCTTAATATATACAGGCAGGAGGCATTGGAGGCAGGAGATTCAGAGGGTGCGGCGCGCATTGATTTATCTGTTGAGACGGCAAAAGAAAACAGCCGTTATGACGAAATGCTGCATCAGGCGCGCGTGGACAGTATTATGCGGGAAATGACGGCGCAGCAGGAAATTATAGACTCCGGCACGCTTACTGCCGACTGCAACGGAAAGGTAGCGTACATAAAGAACATAGCGGAAGGCAGCTATGTCGGAGCCAATGAAAATGTAGTTATCATATGTGATTCCAGCGAGGCGTATATTGAGCTTGACATAAAGTTCAACGAATACAAATTTTCCGCTTATGAAATGAAATATTTACAGGTTGGCGGCAGCAGGTATGAGGTTTTTGAGCTTAGGTATTCTCCTCAGGAACTGGCGGTTGCAAAGGTGCAGAATTCCTATCCGAATGTACGTATTGCCTGCCCCGAGGGGCTTGTATTTAATATCGGGGACACATATCCGGTGTATTTTTGCGAGAAGGCTTTGGGAGACGTTCTTATCGTCGGAAACGATTCGCTTTATTCCGATGAGTCCGGCAGCTTTGTGTATGTAAAAGCGTCGGAGCAGGGAAGAGAGAAGCGCTATATAGAAACCGGAAGAAGCGATGATAATTACACCGAGGTCGTGAGCGGGCTTTCGGAGGGCGAACAGGTTTTTTATGAATCGACGTCGGTCATGCCGTCCGAATACACGGAATATAAGGTTGAGCTTTCGGATTTTGAGATAGGAAATTTTTCACAGAAATACGAGCTTGCGGACACGCTTGACCTTGTGCAGAAGTCGGAATACGGCGGCGAGATTCTTGAAATATGTGTTGAAAACGGTCAGGAGATAGCCAAGGGAGATTTGCTCTATATAATCGACTCAGGTGAGGGTAAGGCGGCGCTTACGAAGGCGCAGCTTGACATTAACCGTGAAAAAGAATCCTATGCCGCGGACCTTGAGCGATTTGAAAGTGAATTTAAAAGGCTTAAGGAGGAGAATACCTCCGTCACGGCTTGCGATATAAATATTCTGGATTACCGCAAAAGCATTTCGGTATATTCGCATGAAAGAAATCTTGCGTCGCTTCAAAAACGCTATGACAGTCTTCACGAGGGCAACGACGGCAGCGGTAAAATAAGCGTGTACTCCTCTCTGGACGGTACGGTTAAAAATATAGCCGCCAATGTCAGCGACAAGGTGATGTCGGGTGATAATATCATGACCG
>JAAVHB010000119.1 GCA_014799955.1 Butyrivibrio sp.
CTCAAGTCTCAACACAGGCTCCCGCACCGGTTCCGACTAAAGAGCCTCAGCAGACACAAGCTCCCGACCCGATGCCGACACCTGCCCCTGAACAGACACCGACGCCGACGCAGGCTCCAACCCCGAAGCCAACTGAGGCTCCCGCACAGGCTCCGGCACAGCCGCCTTCCTCCCCCATAACGCTTCCGATAACGGTTTCCGATAAAGCGGATGCGGCGGCAGAAAGCATAACCGTGAGCATAATAAACGGCGCTATGTCCGAATTTGACAGGGTAAAGGCAATACACGACTACATCGTCATAAACGTGGAATATCCTTCTTCTATAGATATGAACAACCGCTCCTTATTCACGGCGGAGGGCGCGCTTGTCAATAAGCTTGCCGTATGTCAGGGTTATGCCGAGGCGTTTTCACTGCTCTGCAATAAGGCGGGCATACAGACGGAAATGGTGTACGGAATCGCCGACAACGGGCAGTCTACCGAAAGCCATGCGTGGAATATCGTCAGAATTGACGGCGTATGGTATCAGATTGACACCACATGGGACGACCCGATAACACAGAACACCGCCGGAGGCGCAAATCTCAGGTACAGCTATTTTCTGATACCCGACAGCGTTATGAGCCTTGACCACACGGCAAACAGCTATACGAACAAATATCCCTGTACGGATTCAAGATATCTCGACTACGGCGAGCTTCAAACCGTAGCGGTACTGATAAAGCAAAACTTCGGCGACGTAAAATACGATTTCGCCTCCAATGAGGCTGAGGTCAGGAAAATAGCCTCCGCCAACTCCGCCTCGGGCGTGAAAAAATATGTCATTGTCTACAATATGGGTAAAAAGCTTGACGAAAGCACCGTCCCGGAAATAGACGCCGCGATAAACAACATCTGCAGCTGGATACCGCAGGAAACCGAACATTACTCAAGAATAAGCTTTCAGTCCTTATATCAGTACGGAATAAAATACGTTATGGTAAGCGCGGCGATACAGTAAAAGAAGCCGCAGTGCAAAGAGCTTACAAAATTTATATAAGTGAGTAAAAGTTGCAGTTGCCTTCACCGTTTTGATGGAACGCAGTGCTTATGAAGATGTGGCAGGAATTGCGGCTCTTGGGTCATTTGACCTTATCAAGACAAACGATATCCATTAAGCGAAATGGTGCTGTGGCTTTTAATCTCATAAAAGTTTGATTATCATACATTTAGCATATTGATTAATTTGCTATTTGTATGATACGCTTCGGTTAAGAGATGGAATATAATTATTCCTTGAAAGCAACAGTATATTTATCTAGGAGGTAAGCTTATGGATACGAACAACAAAACAAATATTTTTAAGAAAGCAGGAAGATGGATAAGTGAGCATATCGCTGTCAGCGCCGTAATAGGCGCAGCGCTTATCATCATCATCGCTACCATAATTATTATCGCGAGTCGCGGTAACGGAAAAAATAAGGGAGGTGTGAATGTAGCAGGCAGCGGAGAAACAAAAAACTATGTCGTGCCTACCGATGACGCCGGCGCTACTATTCCCGTCGATGAGGAGGAAACTACCAGCGTAGAAATGTATACGTATGTAACTCCGGACGGCGAAGTTATAGGCGCCACTAAGACTACCAGTATGAGCGGGGGAGTGGTTATCGAAACCGAGCCTCTTACTTATGACAGCGGAGAAAGGGTGACAGTGGAGAAGCCTGCTGCTTCTGAGGGCACGACCGAGCCTGAGCAGACAGAGCCTTCCACGGAAGCACCTACGGAGGCGCCTGCTCCGGTTCAGACGGAAGCGCCCACGGCAGCGCCCGCGCCGGTTCAGACGGAAGCACCCACGGCAGCGCCCGCGCCGATTCAGACAGAGGCGCCTACGGCAGCACCCGCGCCGGTTCAGACAGAGGCACCGATGGATGAAGCGGAAAGGGCGTTTAAGGCTGCCGGCGGAAGATATATCACTAAGCCCGGAGCATATGTTATTGATAGGTATGGATGGGATTTGGAGTATACTGACAGCATCGCTGTCGGTGAATGTGTGATAATAGACGGGGGAAATGCGAGCGGCGCGCTTGTCATTCCCCAGTCTATAGACGGTTATAAAGTAACCGCTATTGCGTCGGGTGCGTATATGCTTAATACCGCAATCACCAGCGTGACGGTTCCGGAAAGCGTAAAAGTAATGCATTCCTATGCCTTTGATTCCTGTGAGAATCTCTCGTCGGCTGATATCGCGGCGGAGACAGTTATGAATTGTTTTAATGGCTGCAAGCAGCTGCTGACAGCCACCCTCCGCGGGACTGTAAAGAATGTCGATTTATGTGCGTTTGGGGATTGGAGTATGTATCTTCCGGATGTCTCCTTTCGTGTTTCAAGAGATGAGATAGTGGCGAATACCCCCGCACTGCATCTTACTGTATATAACAGCAAAGGGGCGATACAGGTGATTGTCGATACAGAAGCTTACGGAGAGCTGTATCCGATAAACGACATTGATTCATGGCTGAGGGATAAATTTTCAAGGTGCAACGTAGAAATAACATACAAAAATTGACACGGGGCGTAAGCCCCAGAAGGAGGTTTTAGAGAGCAATGAAAAAGAAAATCTTTAAACTGGCAACGGGGCTTATGCTCATGATGGTATGCTCACAACTTTAGTGCGGTAGTTCCTTTTATTCATTCCACTGTTTTATTCTTGGATTTCCGATTTATATTTTTATACTATAATTTCTTGAACTGCTTCTGCCGCTATGTTATATTGAATATATAAAGGCAGAAAGGGACTTGGTAGGCATCCATGAAAAAATTCGGAAACCTGACCGCAGCTATGCTTATATTTGTATTTATATCCGTACTTACGGCAGGCTGCGGAGGCAGAATATCGGTGCCCGAAACACATACCGCACCGCAGGATAACGGCACAGTCCACGGCTTCACGGAGGAAGCGGATATACCCGAGGAAACCGAAATAAAGGAAACGGAGTCCGCGGCAGAAACCGAAAACGAAACCAAAGAAGTCCCTACTGAGCAAATCACGTCCGAAGAAATCCCTTCGGAAAATCCCCCGGAGTCTCTGCCTCCGGCGCCTGCCGAAACGGAAAAAGCGCCTTCACCGCCTACCCCCGATGTCCCGGCGGCTCCGAATCCGGGCGGCTTTATCGGAACCAATCAGGAAAGCTATAATCCCTACGGCTGCGATAAGGACAGGGCAAAAGAGCTGGCGGAGCGTATAGAAAGCGGAAATTTGTCCACTCAGGGACTTTTCAAGAATACGCTTTTCGTCGGCGATTCAATAATTGTGGGATTTTCCGATTATAAGCTCGCAAATCAGGGAAATGTCATTGCGAGCGTCGGCTCAATGCTCAATCCTCATCTTGCCGATAATCTGCAGAAAATAATCGACTACAATCCTGAGGTGCTTATTATTCACTACGGATTAAACGAAATGGGCGGGAACGATTCTTTTGTCAGAAGCTTTATAAAGGAATTGAGAGCGGAGCTTGAGGTTCTGAAAGCGGAGCTTCCCTATACCAAAATTGTGGTAATGTCGATGTGGCCCGTCAAGGAGTCGGCGGCGGCAAAACAGCCAAGGCTCGCAAACCTTCCCAATTACAATAAAGAAATACGGAATCTCTGTGTGGAGCTCGGCGTTGCGTACGACGAACGCTCGGAACTGTTTACGTCGAATCCCGACTGGTATCAGAACGACGGAATACACTGTGTAAAGCAGATGTATCTGGAATGGATTAACGATTTTATAAAAGAAATGGGGCTGTACTGAAACAGCCCCGTTTTTTAATCTGTTCTTTTTCTCCGTTCCCTATCGGGAAATATCCTAAGGAAAAAAGGTCTCCTTAAACACTTCCTTCATAACTTCCATTTTCCACCTCTAGCTCCATAGCGATGTGAACGATTCCTTCCTCAAGGAACTCGTCGGACACCGTCTTAAAACCGAATTTTTCATAAAAGCCCACGGCGTGTTTCTGCGCGTCCATACAGATTCTCGCGCACGGCATTTTATTTTTTACGGCTCTTATGCTCTCCTCCATCAGCTTTCTGCCCAAACCGCAGCCGTGTTCCAGAGTAAGCACTCTGCCGATTTGCACCGTGTCCGAGCCGTCATTTTTGTAATAGGCTCTGAGATAGGCGGTAACTTTTTCTTTTTCCCGAAAAAAGCAGTGCAGACTTTTGTAATCTACATCGTCCATGTCCTGATAATTTATTTTCTGCTCAATGATAAAAATTTCCGCCCGCGCCTTCAGAATTTCGTAAAGCTCCTCCGCGGTCAGCCCGTCAAATTTTTTGGCTGTAAAATTCATATCGGACATACGCTTTACTGTGTCCTAGCGACAAAATCCGCCATCGCCTCGGAAATTTTAATCTGCTGGGGACATACCGCCTCACAGCTTCTGCAGCCCACGCAGGCGGACGGCTTTTTGTCCTCGGAGAAAGCCGAAAGCACCATGGGCGCGATAAAGCCGCCTCCCGTAAAGCAATGCTCGTTGTAGAGCGAGAGCAGGCGGGGAATATCGAGCTGCTTCGGACAGTGCGTCGTGCAGTAGCGGCAGGAGGTACAGGGAAGAATAATCCTGTTTACCATGTCGTCCGCAATTCCGAGAATCGTATCCATCTCCTCCGTATTAAGAGGCCTATCCTCCTCAAAGGTATGTATGTTCGCGGCAAGCTGTTCCATATTGGACATACCCGAGAGAATCATTTTGACCTCGGGAAGCGTCTGAAGAAATCTGAATGCCCACGCCGGAACGTCCTCGTCGGGACGGAGCGCCTTAAGCTTTGCCGTCGCCTCATCGCTTATAGCCGCAAGCTTTCCGCCGCGAAGCGGCTCCATAACCCAAACGGGAATACCGTATTTTTTAAGAAGCTCAACCTTTTCCTTAGCCGCCTGGAAGCTCCAGTCAAGGTAGTTAATCTGAAGCTGGCAGAATTCCATATCCTTTCCGTAAGCCTCCAGAAAACGCTCCAAAACGTCATACGCGCCGTGCGCCGAGAAGCCGAGATGCTTAATGCGTCCGTTTTGCTTCTGCTCCGTAAGATAGTCGTAAATTCCGTATTCAGGGTCAAGATATGCGTCAATGTTCATCTCGCATACATTGTGGAACAAATAAAAATCAAAATATTCCACCTGACATTTTTCAAGCTGTTTTTCAAAAATTTCCTTAACCTTCGGCATATTCGCCAAATCATAGCCCGGAAATTTGGTTGCGAGATAAAAGCTGTCCCTGGCGTATTTTTGCAGCGCCCTGCCAATCGCAAGCTCGGAATTGCCGCTGTGATAGCCCCACGCGGTATCATAATAATTAATCCCGTTTTTCATGGCGTAATCCACCATTTCACCGACAGCCGCCTCGTCTATTTTAGCGTCGTCCCCGTCAATTACGGGCAGTCTCATAGCCCCAAGTCCCAGAGCGGACAGCTCAATGTCCTGAAATTTTCTGTAAACCATTAACTCATACCTCCTGCAAAATTTAACCTTTTATTTATTTTAATATAGCCGCACAGTGAAAGTCAATCAAATACAGCCCTGACCGCCCCGAAATCGTTCCTGAACACAACTGCCTGCATTCCCGCCGCCCTCGCGCCTTCCACGTTATCCTCCCTGTCGTCGATAAAAAGACATTCCTCCGGCTTAAGCGCGAACCTTTCGAGAAAAATTTCATAAATCCGTATATCGGGCTTGGTCACGCCCTCATCCGCCGACACAACTATTCCGTCAAAATATTTTATCGGCGCAAAATTCGGAAAATACTCATAAAATTTGTCGCTCGCGTTTGAAAGCACATAGAGCTTATAGCCTTTTGACCTGACATATTCGCAGAAATCCATAGCGCCGTCCACGGGCGTCATGCAGATATCCCAGTACATAGCGCAGTTTTTCAGCGCCTCCCGGTATTTTTCGGGCACTCTCGGCGCAACGCGCTCATACCTCTCGCTGTCGGCAATCTCTCCCCTGTCGCCCATCGCCCACTCAGGTCCTCCAAAAAGCTCACGCCGGATTATTTTTTTTGCTTCTTCGTCGGGGCAGAATCTGTCAAGCGACACGTCGGGGTTGTAATCGAGAAGCACGTTTCCCATATCCAGAACAATATTTTTTATCATAGGCTTACTCCGCATAGTCCATGCACACGCGCACATCGACAAACGGCCTCACATAGGTGTCCGCCGCCTTCACATGCGCGGGGTGCTTCTGATAGACCGCAATCGCCTCCTCGCTCTCAAACGTCGAGTCAAGCATTGCGTCCGCGCTGGAGCTTTCAAACTTATCAATGACAATTTTTATCGAGACAAGCCCCGGAACCACGCCCGCGAGCGCCTCGAGCTCACGCTTCATATTTTCAAGCACCGAGCGCTTTTCCTCACCGACAAGGTTTTCCTTTAATTTCCAAAGTATAATATGCTTTACCATAAAAAAGTCCTTTCCTTATTCCTGCGCTGTATTTCGGCGCATAACGGTATCTCCGCCTGTTTTATATTCTGATTTTATCACCCGGTATATTCAATATCAATCAAAATAATGAAATAAAAAAGAATTTCTCTATAAGACAAAAAGGGCTTTTGCTCCGGTTATCCCTTTGCAAAAGCCCTCAATTCAGTTTTCGGTTTTAAGCCTTACCGTTTTCTATCGCCGTGTGAAGCTCAACGAACAAATCGTTGTACTTTATACGGCGGCCCTTAAATTTCGTAACAACTGCCCACAGTGTAAGGGGTACGTCCCGCCCGTCGCACACATAGGTTTCGCCGTTGCGTCCGCATATTTTGTCCGCAAGCGTCTGGGCGTATTCCTCGTCAGTTGAATTTGTCAGAATACAGAATTCGTCGCCTCCGATTCTGAATACCACGTCGTCCTCGCCGGATGCCTCCTGCATTCTTTTCATTGTCTCGATTATTCCCAAATCGCCCGCTTTACGGGATATTTCGTTAATCACTGTCAGTTCTCTGATGTCACAGCAAACGAAACAGCAGTTCTTTCTTTCCACGAAAAAATCATAAAGCTCGCTTATATCCACACTTCTTCTCTGCATAATATACAAATCTCCTTTCCCTATTGGCCGTCTTAATCTCGGGAAAAGCTCAACAAATTTTCTTTTCCTGAATTCGGACGGATTGCAGTACCATACCTTCCTGAACGCGCGCGTAAACGCTTCGTTTGAGTTGTACCCGTATTCCAGTGCCACATCAAGAATTGACGCGTCGGGATTGCGGCTTATCTGCCTCGCGGCAAGCATCATCCTTCTGCGCACGACATAATCGTGGACGGAAATGGAGTTCACATACAAAAAAAGCTTTTCGAGAGTTGATCTTGAGCAATGGCAAGCCAAAGCTATATCATCGGTTCTGATATTGTCCCGCAGATGCGCTTCAATATATTCCAGACTGTCCGCCAATAAATCCAGATTGCCCATGCGCTGTCACTCCCTTCCGATATCGTATCTTAACTATATCAAAAACATAGCGGCGCCGCTTGACTTTTTGAGTAAAAAAGAGTATGTAAGGAAAAATGTATCGCAAATCCGACTTGCGGCAATTTATTTTTTCTCCAACTCCAGCAGATATTCCTTTATCCCAAGTCCGCAGGCGTAGCCCGTCAGCGCCCCGTTGCTGCCGATAACCCTGTGGCACGGGACTATTATCATTATGGGATTGCGGTTGTTCGCCTGCCCCACCGCCCGCACCGCAAGTGGATTGCCTATTCTTACGGCAATATCCTTGTAGCTCCTTGTTTCGCCGTAGGGAATTTCGCATAAAGCCTGCCACACGCTTTTCTGAAACGGAGTTCCGCTCATTTCGACGGGAATCTGAAAGTTGCGGCGTTTTCCCTCAAAATATTCGCAAAGCTGAGTGTACGCCTCATGCAGTATATCCGAATGCGAACCACCCCTGCCCGACACGCCGCAAACTGCGTCCGGCGTAAAGGAAATCCGCGTTACCGCGTTTTTGTCTGCGCAAAGCGTCAGCACTCCGACCGGGCTTTCAAAGCTGTAAGTATCAATCATATTATTTCTCCTGTGTAGATTATAATATCAATATACATGAAAAAAGCGCCCGCCGTCAACTCACGACGGCGGGCGTGCCCGATAGCCTAACCTTCTATTGCAATATAACGCTTGGTATCCTCAATTGGCTTAGCCTCCACCTTAGGAACATCGATTTTCAGAACGCCGTCCTCAAATCTTGCCTTGATATCCTCCTCGGTTATCTGCTCTCCCACATAGAAACGTCTGCTGCACGAACCGCTGTAGCGCTCCCTACGTATATATCTGCCCTCATCGTCCTTTGTGTCGTTGGAGGTGTTCGTGGACGCCGTCACGGTAAGATAACCGTCCTTCAACTCCGCCTGCACATTCTCCTTCTTAAATCCCGGCAGATTCATCGCAATTTCAAAAACGTTATCCTTTTCCTTCACATCCGTATGCATGATGTTCTGAGGCGCTTTCGCAGGCTGCGAAAAGCTTCTGAACCCCGGTACATCAAAAAAATCATCCAACAAATTCTCTCCGAATAAACTGGGCATAAACATAAGCAATTCCTCCATTCAATACAAAAACTTATATGTTAATATAATTCACATTTTTTCATAATTACAGTATTCCTAATTGAATGGAAATTATTCGTTCAATGTGCTTTTCGGCTTATTTTATAATGCCTCCGTGAAAATTACACTCATAAATCACCTGCCCGCGAAACGAAATCGTTTCACAGCCGCAAAACCACTCAAATTCCCCGGACACACGGCATTCATAGGTATAATCGCCGCTTGAATACTCCTTCGGTCCGCGAAACGGCATTTGAGCCGGCACGTTAAACAGGGCCTCCTTAAGAAAATCTCCGCTGAAATTTTCTCCGATTACACGCCCTGCGTAATTCATGCTCCAGTAAGGATTTCCGCTCAGCCAAACAGCTTCCTCGCCCGCAAAATTCGCACCGCCCAGATATGTATCGTAATACATATAATCACCCTCGCTGTACGTCAAATCATGGGATTTGGGTCTTGTGTAAACAGTTTCGGCTCCTTTTCCTGCGTATGTGGCTTTTTTCGCCCTTATCAAAAAACCGACAATTTCATCATTTTGCATTCCTAATTCCTCCTTTTTCCGTCATGCCCTGATTCTGAATGTTTTGGGCGCAAATTTATAAACAACAATGCTTGCCGCAATGCAGTACAGTATACAGAATACTATTGTCAGAATTCCGAATATCAGGGTCGGCACTCTGAAATTAATCATAAGATAGCATACAATATAAGTCGCCGACACAATTATGCGGTAAGCGCCGCTTTTCATCTCCGTCCCCGCGTTATAGGGCTGCAGAATATAGTACAGCATCAGATAATGCACTGAAAAAAAGACGCTCATCGCCATAACCGACACAAGCAGAACCGCGTAATTCAGCGGATTGTCCGTTCCGCCCGACGTATAGAGCAAAACCGCCAGCCCCGCGCCAATCACAAATGCGGGCAGGAGATTCACCTTGATAATTTCGCGCAGGCGGATTTGAAACAGCTTGAGAATAAGCCGCGGCTTTTTATAAAACGAATATGTCAAAAGACTGTGGTCGCAGTTTATAAAGAGCGCCCTCGTAAAGCTCGTCCCCCGATTTACCAGATACATGACAAAAACAAAATACGGCAGAGCATTCATAAGCGCATTGTTTATCTTTACCCTCATTTCCTCATCAAACCGGAAAAGTATAATCGCTGCCGCAACCAGCACAAGCACAACAAGCGCTATTTTCTGCGCCGCGCTCCAGAGAATTTTGCGGTGACGCTTGATAAACAGCTCGTTCAGATACTCAAAACCTTTTTTGGTGCTTGTTATGCGTTTATCTGCGCTGATGTTTTTATGTGTCTGTTCTCGCTGGAGTTTAACCTGCGCCTGCCTGTCCATCTGCACGTTCAAAGATTCGTTCAGCAGTATTTTATACATCGCCCGATAGCTTTTAAATGTCAGAATCTTTCGGATTGAGAGCAGTCCCGACACGATTCCGGCGCACATAAGCACGGCGCATACCGCCTCGGGGATTTTTATGTATATGACAGGAAGTCCGTATGCCGCCGCCAGCATAAGCGCTACGGCAAACCACCCTGTTATGCCGAGCTTATTCTCGTTTCTGACCCTGTTCTTTTTTTCGTAAAGAATAAGCGAATATGCCGCCGCGGCAAGCTTCGTACCCGCCGCAAAAAACGGAATCAGCAGGCACTCCCATACCTTCACACCCTCGGCAAGTCCGAAAACAAAGCCGCAAAGCGCAAAACCCGCAATATGCTTTAATACGGCATAAAAATAATTTACGACCGTGTATTCCCTTGCGTCCATTCCCAGAAGAATCATCGCGTAATACTTGTCCTTCGTCGGATTAAACATGAACGAATTCGTAAACGCGCCAATCAGCGTAAGCATAACTAAAAGATGCAGAAAAAGCCCTCTGTCCGCTTCCAAATCACTGTAAAGCGCAATCGGACCGGCAATCATAATAAGGAAATAAAGTATTTTTCCGACAAATACCGTAAGAATCTCCCATATTATTGACAGCACGTTCGCCGCTGTCTTAAAGCCGCGAAGCTGATAAACCGTGTCGGGAATAACCTTTTTCAAAAGCGGAATCTGTTTGATTGCGTAAAGAATACTGTTGACACGGTATGTATTTTTCAGCAAAAAAGAGAGGCGCAGAGTTTTAAACATGTTCTTCCTCCTTAAGTGCCGCTATAATCTTTTCCTTGAATTCCCTGCTGTCCAAATCGGATTTGGCTACGATTTCAAGCTCGCCGTGGCTTAAAAGCACAATCTCGTCGCAGAGGTCAAGCGCCAAATCCAGAAGGTGCGTCGAAAAAACGGTAATGCGTCCGCCCTTAAGCGAGCGCAGAAGCGATTTCATTTCCTCGGCTACCACGACATCCAGCGATGTCAGAGGCTCGTCCAACAGCAGGATATTCGGACGGGCGATAATATTTATAAGCATCTGCATCTTATTTTTCATACCGTGCGAGTAGTCCTTGAGAAGCTTATTCCTGTCCTCCGGCGCAATACTCATATAGTCAAAATACTCATCCAGACTTTTAGGATTCTCAATCTTCCCCTCGTGAATATCAATAAAGAATTTCAGAAATTCCCTGCCCGTCATAAATTCGGGAACCGTCGGCGTGGACAAAACATAGCCGATATCCTCCGGCTCCAAATCCCGCTCCCCGTTTTCCGTTTCCATATAAAACTTACCTGAATCTGCCCTGATGTCCCCGTTGATGCAGTTGAAAAGCGTGGTCTTGCCCGCGCCGTTCCTGCCGAGCAGACCGTATATTTTGCCCTCCTCGAACGTGAAATCAATATCCCGGAGAACCTGCTTTTTGTCAAAATTTTTGGATAAATGCTGTATGATGAATTTCATGGGGCGCCCTCCGTTTTGCCAAAATTAATTATAAGAATATTATAATAATTAATACGGAAGATTTCAATTATAAAGGTGCATTTACATTCATCAAAATGCATGTTAGAATCATGTTGCAGGGCGTGCCGCCCTCATTCCCGACAGAATAGGGGATGCTATGAAAATCCGTCTTATGGACGGCTGTTCCTATTTGTGCGATTCGGAATAACACCGTAAACCTATAAATTCAAGAAAGCCCATTCCGCAGTCAGGAGAAAGAAAGTTTCTTTCGGAAAATGAGAAAAGGAGTTTTTATCAATGATGAAATTAACAAAAGCAAATACATCAGATGCTTTGGTAATTAACAGTATTTCAAAGCGTTCATTTGACAGTGATGCTGCGGTAGGAAATCCTTATGCGGGAGGTCCTCCGGGATATATGTCTGTTGCATTTCATACCAAGATGGCGCGAACGAACCATTTATACAAATTGACGGAAAACGGTCTTATAGTGGGAGGCGCTATCATTTTTCATGACGGAGAAAAGCTTAACATAGGAAGAATATTTGTAAGTCCGGAGTACCATAGAAAAGGGTTCGGATTATTTATGATGCAGGAAATTGAAGCAATGTATCCTGAGGTTAAGGAATTTTATCTTGATACACCTATTTGGAACGTCCGTACAAATAGCTTTTATAAAAAACTGGGTTATTCAGAATATAAAAGAGACAATGAATTTGTATATTATGTCAAAAAAATATAATAGCCATAAGAATGGAGCGAGCAATGAAAATACTGTACGGAACAACAAATCAAGCCAAACTTGAATATATGAAGCGTGCGACGGATTCGTTGAGGCTTGAAATCATAAGCCTTAAGGATTTGGGGCTTCCCCTGCCGAAGATAGACGAATCCGGAAACAATCCGCTTGAAAATGCCAGAATCAAGGCAAAAGCCTATTTTGAGGCTTTTTCAATGCCTGTTTTTTCCTGTGACAGCGGATTGTATTTTGATAATCTTGAAGAAGAATTACAGCCCGGAACTCATGTCAGAAGGGTAAACGGTAACGAGCTTACCGATGAGGAAATGACGGCATACTATTCTAATCTGGCAAAACAGCACGGCAATAAGCTGATTGGACGGTACCGCAACGCCATCTGCTTTATCGCCGACGAATCCTCCTGCTTTTCACGCATGGACGCATCGCTGGAAACCGAGCCTTTCATGCTTATCGACAAACCCCACGAAAAGAGGGTATCCGGCTTCCCCTTGGACACGCTGTCAGTGGATATAGCTTCCGGGAAATATTATTATGATCTGCCGGAAGAATCCGTCGCCGCGACGGATGTTGCACAGGGATTAAAAGCGTTTTGGGAGATGGTGCTTGCGGAGCATCATAGTTTCCTATAATGTCCTCTCCCTAAGAATTTGATAAACCCTTTATCTCTCAAAAATTGCAATTGCTGACGAATCTTAGCCTCTATATTATGATTATTTACATGCCGATTCTGCAATTTTTCAGCATATGCATACATATCTTTCAACGAAAATTCAGTTGATTTGATGTCATTAACACAATTCATGACATAAAACAGCCAACCACGAGAATCAAGATTTTCTGTCCTTAATTCGGTTATTTTAGAGTATTCATGTACTACATCATTTAAAGATTTAATTACACCATTTCTGATTATACTGATTTTACCTTGTTCGGGAATTTCAGAGTATAAAATATTACAGCCTATCCATCCCGCTCTTCTTGCCGTAGGCGCAAGAGGCTTTCTCTTTTCAATAATCTGCGGAACAAAGAAAAATTTCGGCACCAATGTCAAATCCACCACATCATAATTTGAAGAATATCTCATTATAAATAAATCCGGGTTCGAGATGCTTGTTATTCTTTGAATCATTGTAGAATACGCGCCATCGTTGATTTTTTTACCTATTGCACCATTCTTGCTTTTTATTTCAAATATTTCCCCACAGTTTTCACACTGCATATCAGCAACTGGCTGATTATTTTTCATTCTTTTGATATGTAAATTTCCGCAGCAAGGACAAAACATATTGCCACAAATCCAGCTTTCACTCATTACTCTGATTTTTTGAGATTCGCTTTTATATTTTTCGCCTAACGCTTCATCAAAATGTAAATTCATAAAAATCCATCCATTTATAAAACAAGGGCAAAGCCTGTAACGGCTCTGCCCATCTGCAACATTTCAAAATATTTATTATCTCTTCGAGAACTGCGGCGCTCTTCTCGCTGCCTTAAGTCCGTATTTCTTACGCTCCTTCATTCTCGGGTCTCTGGTGAGGAAACCTGCCGCCTTGAGCGCGGGTCTGTAATCCGCGTCAGCCTTGATGAGCGCTCTTGAAATTCCGTGTCTGATAGCGCCCGCCTGACCGGTGGTTCCGCCGCCGTGTACGTTTACCTTTACGTCAAACTTGTCGAGCGTATCGGTTAAGGCGAGGGGCTGACGAACTATAACCTTGAGGGTCTCAAGTCCGAAATAATTGTCGATGTCTCTTTTATTTATTGTAATCTCGCCTTTACCGGGCATTATATATACTCTTGCAATACTGCTTTTTCTTCTTCCGGTTCCGTAGAACTTTGCGCTTGCCGCTTTCTTTGCTGCCATTGTCATTTCCTCCTTCTAATTAAAATGTCAAAACTTCCGGCTTCTGAGCTGCGTGCTTGTGTTCCGGTCCAACATATACATGGAGTTTTGTGTACATTTCTCTTCCCAAAGGTCCCTTAGGGAGCATTCCCTTGACCGCGTGCTCGATAACTCTCTCGGGGTGCTTTGCAAGCATCTCTCTGAGGGTTGTCTCCTTAAGGCCGCCAATCCAGCCTGAGTAATTGTAGTATATTTTCTGGTCAAGCTTCTTTCCGGTTACGGAAATCTTCTCTGCATTGACTACGATAACGTAATCTCCGGTGTCCATGCCGGGCGTGTAGGTGGGCTTGTTCTTTCCTCTTAAAACCTTAGCTACCTCCGAAGCAAGACGTCCTAATGTATATCCTGTAGCGTCAACTACATACCATTTTCTTTCAATTGTTGATGGACTGGCCATAAATGTTTTCATTGGTTTACCTCCTTGAAAATATCAAAAAACTTGTTAGCTAATATATTCAAAACGTTCCTCCGGGGCTATGGTGAAACGCTTTAGTCTAAATGTCGCCACAGTTAAATATTATATAATGCGGTATTTCCGATGTCAACAGATTTTTGAAAATTTTTGGGCGGTTTGGTAATATTTTTGCCGTAAAAAGGCTATAAAACCGCGATTACGATTCCGGCAATGATGACCGCCGCGCAAATCAGCCTGTATACGGTATTTTTTTCCTTGAAAATAAATCTTCCTCCGAGGACGGTAACAATGCAGCCGGACTGCTTTATAAGCGTCATAACCGTAACCTTGCTGTCGGTATAGCCGTTCGCGATAAAAAGCGCGCGGTCCGCAAGCACGAAAAGCACCGCGAGAATCCATATCCAGTAGTTGCGAAGCATTTTTTTCCAGTCCAGTCGGATTCTTTTTATCAGAATATATATTCCGTAGTACGCCGTGAGAAAAAGCATGTACCAGAATTGAAGCTGTCCGCTCGTCAGGCTGCCGCTCATAAGGTATTTGTCCATGGTTCCGGAAAAAGCGTTGAGAACGCAGCTTATCAGGGCAAGTACCACGAACGACGCTTTTACGGGTTCGTTCTGACGCGCGGCTTTTGCGGAATCCTTTTCATCCGGCGTACCGCGCCTTGAGCATACAATTCCCTGAAGCGGCAGTAAAAGAAGGCCAAACGACACAAGCGCCAATCCCCATATCTGCGGCATATTCATGGTTTCTCCCAGAAAGAACACGCCCATCAGCGTCGCAAACAGCACCCTTGACAAATCAAGCACGCCCATAAGGCTTATCGGCAGCTTTTTTATCGCGTTAAAGCTGCAAATCCATGCCACGAAAATCACAAAGGATTTGAGGGCGATAAGCAGATACTGCTTTACCTCGACGCCTCCGGCGCGCGGTGCCTGAGGCAGCACGAGAGCGAACGATATGAGCGTATAGAAAAACAGCACCTCTATTACGTTATTCTTGGTCAGCGCCTTTTTCTTGCAGATTTCCCTGCCGCCCTTGGCAAGTCCGTAAAAAAGCACCAGAAGCATCCAAACCATCAGCCGTTTTCTCCGTAGGATATTTTTACAAGCGTGAGCCCTCTAGCGGGCGCGGTAGGCCCCGCAAGCTGTCTGTCGCGCCCGTCAAGCGCCTTTTGCACGTCCGCCGGCTCCATTGCGCCCTGCCCGACCTTAAGCAGCGTCCCGGCGATTATACGCACCATATTATAAAGGAAGCCGTTTCCCGTAACCCTTATCGTTATCATCGCGCCGTCGCGCTTTATATCAACGGAAAAAACCGTGCGCACCTTGTTTTCGACCTGAGTTCCCGCCGAGCAGAACGAGGTAAAATCGTGCTCGCCAACAAGATACTCCGCCGCCTCCGCCATGCGCCCGACATCTATCTCGCCGTACTCAAAATGGGAGTAAAGGCGCACCGTTGGATTGGGGAAAGTATCGTTCCATATTTTGTATTCGTAGGTTTTTACGCTTTCGGTATGTCTCGGGTGGAAGTCCGGCGAAACCTCGGACGAATTTACAACCCGTATGTCCTCCGGGAGCCTTGTGTTAAGCGCATAGGCTATTTTTGAAGCGGGCATACGCGTATCCACATCAAAAACCGCCGCGTTGCCGAGCGCGTGAACGCCCGCGTCGGTACGGCTTGCGCCGATAACCGCCATGGGCATGCCGAACAAATCCTCAAGCGCCTCGTTAAGCCTTTGTTCTATTGTCACCGCGTTCGGCTGAAGCTGCCAGCCCGAATACGCCGTCCCGTCATAGGCGACGCGAAGCATCACTCTCATAAAAGCTCCTTAACATTCCCGCGAGGCTTTGTGCCGAACGGGACTCTCCTTAATATTATATAAATCTGTTCCAAAGTATTTTTGACGCGATAATCATTCCTAGGTACGCGAAAAGAATCAGGTAGGCAATGCCGTCACGCCCCTTGTATCTGAGGGGCTTCATCTTTGTGCGCCCCTTGCCTCCCCGGTAGCAGCGCGCCTCCATAGCCGTCGCAAGGTCGTAAGCCCTGCGGATTGCCGATACGAAAAGGGGAACAAGGATTGGCACAAGGGATTTTACTCTTTTGAAAAAATTTCCGCTCTCAAAGTCCGCGCCTCTCGCGCTCTGCGCCTTCATTATTTTGTCGGTTTCATCCATAAGAATCGGGATGAAGCGCAGCGCAATCGACATCATCATTGCAACCTCGTGCACGGGGATTCTTATAAGCTTGAGGAAACGCAGTCCCTTCTCCATTCCGTCGGTCAAATCGTTCGGCGTGGTGGTCAGCGTCATGACCGAGGAGCCCATTATGAGCAGAATGAGCCTTAACCCCATATATATCGCCTGAATTATGCCCTCGTAAGTTATTTTAAAGCGCCAGAAGCTTACAAGCACCCGTCCGTCCGTCATGAACAGGTTAAAAATAAGGCTTATTGCCATAATCACTATTATCGATTTAAGACCGCGCATAATGAATTTTAACGGCACGCGGGATATTCCGATGCAGGTAAAAAGAAACGCGGCGGCAAGCATATATACCACGGGATTTTTGGCGATAAAAAGCGTGACGATATACAGAATCGTGCCAAAAAGCTTTACGCGCGGGTCAAGACGGTGAATTGCCGAACCTGACGGATAATATTGTCCTATCGTAATATCTTTTAACATTGCAGGTAACCTTTCAACGGTTTTTAAAAAGCTTCAGAATACTTTCAAGCCCCTCATCTATTGTTGTCGCCGACGTATCCACATCAAAGCCCTTCTTTCTGAGAAGGTTCATAACATTTGTTACCTCGGGAACCGCCAGCCCTATTTGCCCAAGCTCCCTTGCGTGCGCGAAAACCACCTTCGGCGCGTCGTCATAGAGCAGCGTCCCGTCGTTCATAACGAGAATCCTGTCAACATATTTCGCCACATCCTCCATGCTGTGCGACACCAGAATAACGGTGTTTCCGGTCTTTTCGTGCAGCTCCTTAATCATGCCGAGAATTTCGTCGCGGCCTCTGGGGTCAAGTCCCGCCGTGGGCTCGTCGAGAATAAGCACCTCGGGCTTCATCGCAAGCACGCCCGCAATCGCCGCCCGTCTTTTTTGTCCGCCCGAAAGCTCAAACGGAGAATTATAGAAAAGCTCCTTGTCCATTCCGACCATCTCAAGAGCCTCAAACGCCCGAAGCTCGCTTTCTCTCCGGTCCAGTCCCAGATTTTTGGGTCCAAAGCAGACATCCTTAAAAACCGTCGCTTCAAAAAGCTGATGCTCGGGATACTGGAAAACAAGACCGACCTTTCGGCGCAGTTCCTTTATGTTATAATCCTTATCGTAAATATCCTGCTCGTCATAGTATACATTGCCGGACGTCGCTCGGATAAGACCGTTAAGAATCTGCGTGAGGGTGGACTTTCCCGAGCCCGTATGCCCTATAAGCCCTATAAATTCGTTCTTGCCGATTACAAGGCTGATGTCCTTGAGAGCATGCTTAACAAATCCGGTTCCCTCACCGTATATATAATTAACCTTGTTCAGTATAATCGACATATTTCCTCAACCAGCTCCTCCGCCGTCAATACTCCCGTGTTCACCGGAATTCCCGCTTTAGCAAGGCTGTGCGCAAGCTCCGTCGCCTGAGGAACCTCAAGCCTTATCTTCTCAAGCTTATCCGCCTGCCTGAAAATTTCGCGGGGAGTCCCCTCCATTACGACCTTTCCCTTATCCATAACAAAAACCTTGTCGGCGTCTACAATCTCGTTCATATAATGGGTTATAAGAATTACCGTTACATTTTCTCTGCGGTTAAGCTCAAGGACTGTGTCAAGCACCTCCCTGCGCCCTATCGGGTCCAGCATCGCGGTAGGCTCGTCCATTATTATGCATTTGGGGCGCATCGCGACAACCCCCGCAATCGCCACGCGCTGCTTCTGTCCGCCCGAAAGCTTTCCCGGCGAATATTCGCGGTACGCGCTCATTCCCACGGATTCCAGTGCCCTGTCTACGCGCTCCCATATTTCGGCGGTGGGAACTCCTAGATTCTCCGGTCCGAAGCCAACATCCTCCTCGACTATCGTTCCGACTATCTGATTGTCGGGATTCTGAAAAACCATTCCTGCGGTCTGCCTTATCTCCCAGAGATTTTCCTCCTCGGAGGTATCCTTGCCCGCAACATACACGGCTCCCTCCGTCGGGAGCAAAAGGGCGTTTATATGTCTTGCAAAGGTGGATTTGCCGGAGCCGTTATGCCCCACAATCGCAATAAACTGTCCCGGTTCCACTTCGATATTCACATTGTCCACGGCTCTGTTGATGCCGTCAACATTGCCGTCCTCATCTCTTTTTATATATTCAAAAACAAGGTTTTCAGCCTTAACGATGCTCATAAACGCCCCCGTCTTAAGTGTCTATCCAAAAATGGACGAATGCCCCGAAAGACATCCGCCCACATATGTTGTACAAATCAGAACCTATACTAACTCAAGAACTACTTCCATTGCCGCATCGCCCTTGCGCGGTCCGATTTTAACGATTCTTGTGTAACCGCCGTTACGTCCCTCGTACTTGGGTGCGATTTCGTCAAAGAGTTTGTCGGCTACGCTGACTTTCTTGGTATTTCTCTTTCTTCCTGCAGCCTCTGCGGGAACCTCGGTAACACCGTAAAGTACCTTCATCATCTGCCTTCTGGCGTGAACTCTTGAAGGACTGTCCTTCTTGATGGACTTCTCTACGCTGTCGTATACGGTCTTTTTCTTGCCGTCAACAGTCTCTTTAACTCTCTTGCCGTCTTTATCCTTACGGGCTACTCTTGCAGTAACCGTAACGGTTTCAAAGTTGTCTTTTTCCTTAACCGCTAAAGCGATAAGTCCGTCGGCAACCCTGCGGACTTCCTTAGCCTTGGCCTCGGTCGTAACAATCTTGCCGTTGTAAAGCAATGCCGTTACCTGGTTTCTGATTAAAGCTTTTCTCTGATCAGCTGTTCTTCCAAGCTTTCTGTAACCTGCCATTTGCTCATTTCTCCTTTACCTATTATTCATCACCTGAACTGAGCTGCAAACCGAGCTCTTTCAGCTTGGCAAGAACCTCCTCCAAAGACTTGCGGCCAAGGTTTCTGACCTTCATCATATCTTCGGATGTCTTGCTGCACAATTCCTCAACAGTATTTATTCCGGCTCTCTTGAGACAGTTGTATGAGCGAACCGAAAGCTCAAGCTCATCAATGTTCATCTCAAGAACCTTTTCTTTTTCATTGTCTTCCTTTTCAATCATGACGTCAACCGACTTGGCACTTTCCGAAAGGTCTATAAACAGGCTGAGATGCTCGCTCAAAACCTTTGCCGCAAGGCTTACCGCGTCGTCGGGCGACAATGTACCGTTGGTGTATACTTCCAATGTAAGTTTGTCATAGTCCGTTACCTGACCGACACGCGTATTCTGAACCGACAGATTTACGCGTTCAACAGGGGTGTAGATGGAGTCTATAGACAAAACTCCGATAGGAGTGTCCTCACATTTGTTCTTGTCAGAACTTACATAACCTCTTCCGTTGGTAATGGTAAGCTCCATGAAGAGCTTGCAGTCCGCGCCGCCGTTAAGCGTTGCGATAACCAACTCGGGATTTAAAATCTCGATATCCGAATCTGCCTGAATATCGGCAGCCGTGACAACACCCTCCCTGCCGTCGCACTCGATGTACGCAATCTTTGCTTCGTTCGAGCTGCTTGTGTTCTTGATCGCAAGGTTCTTGATGTTCATGATGATGTCGCTGACATCCTCTTTAACACCGGGAATCGGGCTGAATTCATGAAGCACTCCCTCAATCTTCACCTGGCTTACCGCCGCACCGGGAAGAGAGGAAAGCATAATTCTTCTGAGTGAATTGCCAAGTGTTGTACCGTAGCCTCTTTCAAGCGGCTCCACAACAAATCTGCCGTATCTTTTGTCCTCAGATATTTCCTCGATTTCAATTTTCGGTTTTTCAAATTCGAACACTAAACGCCCCTCCTTTTTGGGTTTGCTGCTACCATGGGGTATCTTCTATTACTTAGAATATAACTCGACGATAAGCATCTCATTAACCGGAACGTCAATCATATCCCTTGAAGGAACCGACTTAACCGAACCCTTAAGGTTCTCCTGATCTGCCTCAAGCCACTCAGGTACAAGCCTTGCGCCCGTTACCTCGATTATATCCTTATATCTCTGTGAAGATTTAGCCTTTTCCTTGATTTCGATTGAATCACCTGCGCTTACAAGGTAGGACGGAATATTTACGCACTTTCCGTTTACCAATACATGCCTGTGGTCAACAATCTGTCTGGCTTCTTTTCTTGTTCTGGCGTATCCTAATCTGAAAATAACGTTATCAAGTCTGAGCTCAAGCATAGCCATAAGGTTATCGCCTGTCATTCCGCTCATTCTGTCCGCCTTCTTGAAATAATTTCTGAAGGGCTTCTCAAGCACGCCGTAGATGAATTTAGCCTTCTGCTTCTCACGGAGCTGAAGTCCGTACTCACTCACCTTCTTGCCGGCTCTCTCTAATTTTCTTTTTGATTTTTTATCTATTCCTAAATAAACTGGATCAAGTCCAAGTGATCTGCATCTTTTAAGAACAGGAACTCTGTTAACTGCCATTCTTTATTACACCTCCTATTAGACTCTTCTGCGCTTGGGCGGGCGACATCCGTTATGCGGTACCGGAGTGACGTCCTTGATGCTGGTTACTTCAAGACCGCATGCCTGAAGTGCTCTGATTGCCGCCTCACGGCCTGAGCCGGGGCCCTTAACCATAACGTCTACTGTCTTTAATCCGTGTACTAAAGCTGCTTTTGTTGCAGTTTCCGCTGCCATCTGAGCTGCATAAGGAGTAGATTTCTTTGAACCTCTAAATCCAAGACCACCGGCACTAGCCCAAGACAATGCGTTGCCTTCCGTATCGGTTATGGTAACGATTGTGTTGTTGAAGGATGACTGAATATGTGCCTGTCCGCGTTCAACGTTTTTCTTAACACGCTTTTTTGTCACTTTTTTTGTAACTTTAGCCATTTTCTAAACTAACCTCCCTTATGGGTTCCCGTTTATTCATCGGGTATTATTTTTTCTTGTTTGCGATTGTTTTCTTCGGTCCCTTACGGGTTCTAGCGTTTGTCTTTGTTTTCTGTCCTCTTACGGGAAGACCTTTTCTATGACGAATGCCTCTGTAGCATCCGATTTCCTGCAATCTCTTGATATTGAGAGCTGTCTCTCTTCTGAGATCACCCTCCACCGTCTGGGTGGCGTCAATAACATCTTTGATTCTGCCTACTTCCTCGTCGGTAAGATCCTTAACACGAGTGTCAGGATTTACTTTAGCCTCGGCAAGAATACGGTTTGAGCTGACTCTGCCGATACCGTATATATAGGTAAGGCCAATCTCAACACGTTTTTCTCTTGGTAAATCTACACCAGCGATACGAGCCATGTGCGCATTACACCTCCATTTGTCTGATATTTGTTGAAAATTATTTATTTAAAGTGGCGGACGACAACACACCCGGGTGGTTCGCCACTGCAGCCGCAAAATAATTGGCTTAAAGCGCAAAATACGCCGGAGCGCACTTCTCCTCCGGAATATTCTGTGATTTCACGAAATTATCCCTGTCTCTGCTTATGCTTGGGATTTTCGCAGATAATCATGATATTTCCTTTTCTCTTAATGACTTTGCATTTTTCACAAATAGGTTTTACTGATGATCTAACCTTCACGGTAAGTCCTCCTTTCCACGAAAAAGCAACTTATAATAAAGTTGAAAAAAACGTCCGAGTGATATTGTATCACAACGGGTATAATAATACAAGCAAAAAAATTATTTTATTTATCTCTCCAGATGATTCTTCCCTTGGATAAATCATAGGGTGATAATTCAAGAGTTACCTTGTCGCCCGGGATTATCCTGATGTAATTCATTCTGAGCTTACCGCTTATGTGAGCGAGGACCTTATGTCCGTTCTCCAGCTCAACCTGAAACATTGCGTTGGGGAGCTTCTCAACTACGGTTCCTTCAATTTCTATAACATCTGACTTTGACATTCGCTTACCTCCTGCTCATTCCTATCCGCCTTACTCCTTAATCCTGTTTAACGGCGTCCCTCTTTCCGATATGAATCAGATAATTTTTGATTGAATACTTAATATCCTCATCCCTGAGGCTTCCGGCTTCAAGCCTGCTTACCAGGGCTTCGTCCCTGTAATTGATAGGCTGCAAATGCGCCGGATTCTTTCTTTTGGGATTGGATAACCGTCTGTACCTGCCGTCGCATACATATATGCCGTCCCGATTCTCCACCACTATATAAACGGTTCCCGAATCGTGCCCCGCTTTTGAGCTGCAAAAGCTTCCTTTTGTTAATTCAGCCATATCCGTTCACCTCGTCAATGAAAGAATTTCGCAGCCGTCTCCGGTAATGAGAACCGTATTTTCGTAATGTGCCGATAGCGACCCGTCCTTGGTTACTACCGTCCAATCGTCGTCAAGCCAGCACACCTTATACGTTCCGGCGTTAATCATCGGCTCAACCGCAAGCGTCATTCCCTCCGCGAGCCTGATTCCGCGGCTTTTCTGCCTGTAGTTGGGAATCTGCGGGTCCTCATGCAGATGAGTGCCGATTCCGTGTCCTACCAGATCCCTTACCACGCCGTACCCGAAGCTTTCCGCGTATCTGCCGATAGCATTGGAGATGTCATGCAGATAATTGCCCGCTTTGGCGTATTTTATTCCTTCAAAAAAGCTCTGCTTCGTGACTTCAATAAGCTTTGCCGCAGAAGGCGTGATGTTCCCGACTGCGTGCGTCCGCGCCGCGTCTGAGTGGTACCCCTTGTAAATCACGCCCGCATCCAGACTGACTATATCGCCGTCTTTCAGTACGCGCTTTCTTGATGGAATACCGTGAACGACCTCCTCATTCACCGACACGCATATTGAAGCAGGATATCCGTTATAGTTAAGAAAGGAAGGGATGCATCCGAAATCCCGAATCATCTTTTCTCCTTCTTTATCTATTTCGTAAGTGGATATTCCCGGTCTTACTATTTTACCGAGCTCATCATGAACCTGTGCGAGAATCCTTCCGGCTTCCCGCATAAGTTCAATCTCTCTCGGACTTTTAATCGTCACCGACATTATTACGCTCCCAGAATATTTACAATGGCACCGAATACCTCTTCCATATCCTTTGTACCGTCTACCTCATGAAGAACGCCCTTTTCGGTATAGTAGTCGATTAACGGCTGTGTCTGCTCATGATATACGTCAAGACGCTTCTTTACCGTTTCCGGCTTGTCGTCGTCGCGGAGAATCAGCTCCGAGCCGCATTTATCGCAGATGCCCTCAACCTTGGTAGGAATGTGAACAATGTGATAAGTCGCGCCGCATGTAACGCAGGCTCTTCTTCCCGACATACGGTTGATGATATTCTCATCGGGTACTTCAACGTTGATTGCGAAATCAACCTTTTCTCCCGACGCCTCCAGAGCCTTATCAAGCGCCTCCGCCTGAGGTATCGTTCTGGGGAATCCGTCAAGAACGTAACCCTTTGCGCAGTCATCCGCCTTAACTCTGTCAACAACAAGGTCAACGACAAGCTCATCCGGAACAAGAAGTCCCTTATCCATATATGATTTTGCCTTCTGACCGAGCTCGGTATTGTTTTTTATATTTGCCCTGAAAATATCTCCTGTCGAGATATGGGGAATATCGTACTTTGCGCAGATTTTATCCGCCTGAGTTCCCTTGCCCGCTCCGGGCGCGCCTAACATAATTATTTTCATGCTTTCACCATGTCCATTTCTTTACTAATTAAGGAATCCTCTATAATCCCTTACAACCATCTGTGACTCAATCTGTCTGATTGTTTCAAGGACAACGCCCACAATGATTATGAGCGAGGTTCCGCCGAAGGAAACGTCGGCGTTGAACAAGCCCGAACAGATTATAGGAATAATCGCAACTATTACAAGTCCGATTGCTCCGATGAAAATCATCTTGTTAAGAATCTTTGTCAAATAGTCCGAAGTGGGCTTGCCGGGTCTGATACCCGGAATAAATCCGCCGCTCTTCTTCATATTATTGGCAATCTCAATCGGGTTAAAGGTAATCGAGGTATAGAAGTAAGCGAAGAAAATATTCAGCGCTATATACACGATTACTCCGACTGTGTATTTCATATTGCTTATTCTGAACCAGTTTCCGGACGATAAAGCGAGTAAAATCTTTCCGCCGAATGTGTTGTAATCTACATCAAAGAAGCGTGCAATCAGTGCCGGGAAGGTCATGAGCGACTGGGCAAAAATAACCGGTATAACGCCCGCGGTGTTTACCTTGAGCGGTATATGGCTGGACTGCCCTCCGTAGGTTCTTCTTCCCTGAATCTTCTTGGAATACTGAACCGGAATCCTTCGCTCGCCCGTACACAAAAGCACGGTCAGAATAACTACTCCCACAATCACAACCGCGATAATCAGAACCGCGATAGTCGCGTTAAGTACGCTCTGTCCCTTGATAAAGGTCTGATAGAGCGACATAAAGTCTGCCGGTATTCTCGAAATAATGTTGATTACAAGCACAATGGAAATACCGTTTCCCACGCCCTTCTCGGTAATGCGCTCGCCAATCCACATAAGGAGCGCCGAGCCTGCGGTAAGCGCCGCAACCATGACTGTACCGGAGAAAATCCTGCGTGCGGTACTCATATACGCATAATTTAAGATTATGCCCTGATTACGGAAACCGTAAACCATTGCTACACCCTCAATAAGCGAGAGCGCGATTGTAACGTAACGGGTAATCGACGCGATTTTCTTCCTGCCGTCCTCGCCGTCCTTCTGCATCTCCTCAAGCTTGGGAATAGCAATAGTGAGGAGCTGCATGATAATCGACGCGGTGATGTAGGGCGAAATATTCAGCGCGAACACCGAAAGGTTGAGCAACGAACCGCCCGTTACCGCATTGATAAAGCTGAAATCGCTCCCGCTGAATATATCGGCAAGAGCGTCAGCCTTGACGCCGGGAATGGGAAGGTTGCAGCCTATCCTTATAACAACTAACATCAAGAGAGTGAACAGCAATTTGAGCCTTATTTCTTTAACCCTGAATGCGTTTACTAATGATTTGAACATTAAATCACCTCACAGGTTCCACCAAGAGCCTCAATTTTCTCCTTCGCCTTTGCGCTGAAAGCATTAGCTTTAACTGTAAGCTTCTTAGTTAATTCTCCGTTTCCGAGAATCTTTACTCCGTCCTTAGGATTTCTTACGATTCCCGATTCAATCAGCGAATCTACCGTTACTACGGCGCCATCCTCAAAACCTTCCAATGCCTTCAAATTGATTCCGACAATCTCAAGACTGTTTCTGTTTGTGAAACCTCTTTTCGGTAATCTTCTGTATAACGGCATCTGACCGCCTTCAAAGCCGGGTCTGGGCGCTCCCGAACGAGCCTTCTGTCCCTTATGTCCCTTGCCTGCCGTCTTGCCGTTGCCTGAACCGTGTCCGCGGCCTCTTCTGAAATTACTGCTCTGTTTAGAACCTTCTGCGGGCTGTAAATTTGATAAATCCATTTTTACACCTCCTTATCCAAGAATTATATTTCTTCAACCTTAACTAAATGTCTGACCTTGAAAATCATGCCTCTTACGGCATCATTATCGGGTAATTCAACAGTTTTGTTAAGCTTTCTAAGTCCAAGTGCTTCTACAGTTTTAACCTGCTTGGGGATAGCACCGATTGTTGACTTAACCAATGTTACTTTTAACTTATCTGCCATTTCGCTGCCTCCTTACTTGTAGAGCTCTTCTACTGTCTTGCCGCGAAGTCTTGCCACCTCTTCGGGTGTCTTAAGCTGCGACAGGCCCTCAATTGTAGCGAGAACTACGTTCTGTTTGTTGTTAGAGCCAAGTGACTTTGTACGGATATTGGTGATACCCGCCATCTCGATAACGCTGCGCACGGGACCTCCGGCGATAACACCGGTACCGTCGGGAGCCTTTTTCAAAAGCACCGATGCGCTTCCGAACTTTCCGATAATGTCGTGCGGGATACTTCCGTTTGCGTCTACAGGAACAGAAACAAGCTTCTTCATGGCATCTTCCTTTCCCTTGCGGATAGCTTCGGGAATTTCCATTGCCTTACCGATTCCTACTCCGACATGTCCGTTACCGTCTCCGACAACGACAAGCGCAGAGAATCTCATGTGACGGCCACCCTTAACAACCTTGGTGACGCGCTTTATTGATACTACTTTATCATTTAATTCCAGTTCACTGGCGTCAATAATTGTACGTCTCATCTGTTTCTCCTTCCTGCCTTAGAACTCGAGGCCAGCTTCTCTTGCTGCCTCTGCCAATGCTTTTACTTTGCCCTGATATATGAAACCGCCTCTGTCATATACTACAGTCTTAATTCCGTTCTCAAGCGCTCTCTTGGCTATTACGGTTCCCAAGTAAGCAGCTGCCGCAACGTCATTGGTCTTCTCAAGCTCGGCCTTAACGCCTTTCTCAAGAGTAGAAGCAGCGGTGAGAGTTTTGCCGACTGTATCGTCTATAATCTGAGCGTACATATGATTATTACTTCTGAATACTGCAAGCCTGGGCCTTTCAGCAGTTCCGCTGAAACGATTACGTATTTTTCTGTGTTTGTTCTTACGAACTACAGCTCTTGATTCTTTACTAACCATTTTTGTTCCACTCCTTTAATTATTTCTTACCGGTCTTGCCGACTTTACGTCTGATAACTTCATCAGAATACTTAATACCTTTGCCCTTGTAAGGTTCAGGCTCTCTCTTGCTTCTGATTTCGGCAGCGTACTGTCCGACTTTCTCTTTATCTATACCTTTGACAACGATGATGTTCTGACCGTCAACGGTAACCTCGATTCCCTCGGGGTCCGTCATCTCAACCGGGTGCGAATATCCGAGTGAAAGAACGAGCGTCTTTCCGTTCTTCTGCGCTCTGTAACCAACGCCGTTTACTTCAAGCTTCTTCTCAAAACCGTCGGTAACACCAACTACCATATTGTTCAAAAGTGTTCTTGTTAGACCGTGAAGCGATTTCATTTTCTTTAAATCGTTCGGTCTTGATACCGTAACTGTTGCTCCTTCGAGTTTGATTTCCATTTCCGCAGGCAAAACTCTCTCGAGAGTTCCCTTCGGACCTTTTACAGTCACTTTATTATTTTCTGCTATATCAACAGTTACGCCTGCAGGTATAGCGATAGGCATTCTTCCTATTCGTGACATGCCGTGTACCTCCTTAATCGGGTAATGCGGACTTTAAAGTCCTTTATTAGTTTCGTTCTTGCAGAAAAAATCTGCAGGGTTATCACATATCCGATTACCAGATATATGCAAGAACCTCGCCGCCGACATTGAGCTTTCTTGCTTCCTTGTCGGTAACTACGCCCTGATTGGTAGAAATAATTGCAATACCAAGTCCTCCGAGAACTCTGGGAAGCTCATCCTTGCCTGCGTAAACTCGCAGACCGGGCTTTGAAATCCTCTTAAGTCCCGTGATTATCTTTTCATTCTTATCCTTACCGTACTTAAGTGTAATACGAATATTCTTAAAGCTGCCGTCATCAACAAGCTCATACTTGCGGATGTATCCTTCGTTGAAGAGAATCTCAGCGATTGAAACCTTCATCTTTGAAGCAGGCACATCAACTGTATCATGTTTAGATGTATTTGCATTACGGATTCTGGTAAGCATATCTGCAATTGGATCTGTCATCTGATTTGTCCTCCTATAAATCTAAATCTATAGCTGATATATCCTACCAGCTTGCTTTCTTAACGCCGGGAATTTCTCCCTTGTAAGCCAGTTCACGGAAGCAAATTCTGCAAATTCCGTATTTTCTTAAATATGCATGCGGACGTCCGCAAATCTTGCAGCGTGTATATTCTCTTGTGGAAAACTTCTGCTTGCGCTGCTGTTTCAGTTTCATAGCGGTCTTAGCCATTGAATTTCCCTCCTGAATTATTTTTTGAATGGCATATTGAATAATCTCAATAATTCTCTTGCTTCTTCGTCAGTCTTTGCCGTAGTTACGATAATGACATCCATTCCTCTTACCTTATCGATTTTGTCATATTCGATTTCAGGGAAGATGATCTGTTCCTTGATTCCGAGTGCATAATTGCCTCTTCCGTCGAAGGAATCAGCGCTTACGCCTCTGAAGTCACGAACTCGGGGCAACGCCAGATTCACAAGACGATCAAGGAACTCATACATTTTCTCACCGCGAAGAGTTGTCTTGCATCCAATCGGCATACCCTCTCTGATTTTGAAGTTAGCCACCGAATTCTTTGCTCTTGTGAGAACTGCCTTCTGTCCTGTGATAATCTCCATTTCTCTTACGGCAACCTCAAGAATCTTGGAATTCTCTTTAGCTTCTCCAACACCCATGTTTATAACGATTTTTTCAAGCTTAGGTACTTCCATAACGTTTTTATATCCGAATTTCTTTACCATAGCGTCAACGATTTCTGATTTGTATATATCTTTGAGCCTGCTCACCGTCACAGACCTCCTTTCCTAATTAATCGATAACTTCTCCGGTAGACTTTGCGATACGGACCTTCTTATCTCCGTCAATCTTAAAGCCTACTCTCGTTGTTTTTCCCTTATGAACATACATTACATTGGAAATATCAATCGGTGCTTCCTGATGGATAATTCCGCCGTTCTGGTTCTGCGCACTGGGTTTGCTGTGCTTGGTAACCATGTTGATTCCCTCAACGATAACCTTGTGGTTCTTGAGGTCAACGCTTGTTACCTTTCCCTCTTTATCCTTGTCCTTGCCCGTTATTACTCTGACAAGGTCACCTTTTTTAATCTTAGATGTTGCCACGGTTACACCTCCTATAATACTTCCGGAGCCAAGGAGACAATCTTCATAAACTGTTTATCTCTTAACTCTCTCGCTACCGGTCCGAAGATACGAGTTCCTCTGGGGTTCTTGTCTTCCTTGATAATAACGGCAGCATTGTCGTCAAATTTGATATATGAACCGTCCTTGCGGCGCGCACCCTTTACGGTACGAACTACAACGGCCTTAACCACATCGCCCTTTTTAACAACACCTCCGGGTGTTGCATCTTTGACGGAAGCAACTATTACATCGCCGATATTCGCATATCTTCTTGTTGATCCACCCATAACCCTGATGCAAAGGATTTCCTTGGCACCTGTGTTATCAGCAACTTTAAGTCTTGTTTCCTGCTGAACCATACAAGTAGTCCTCCTTTATAATATTCGATAAAATTACTCTGCCCTGCTGACAAGCTCAACAAATCTCCATCTCTTCGTCTTTGACAAAGGTCTTGTTTCCATAACCTTTACAACATCGCCGACCTGGCATTCGTTCTTCTCATCATGTGCGTGTAATTTATAGGTTCTCTTGACAATCTTGTTATAAAGAGGATGCTTTACATGGTCCTCTACTGCAACAACGATTGTTTTGTCCATTTTATTGCTTACGACCTTACCGGTACGCGTCTTTCTTAAATTTCTTTCTTCCACGACGATTCCTCCTTCCCGGATTATTCAGCAGCCTTCATGGCCATAACGGTCTGAATTCTGGCAATGTTCTTTCTAACCTCTTTGATTCTGCTTGTGTTATCCAACTGGTTGGTTGCGTTCTGGAATCTCAAGTTGAATAATTCCTTTTTAGCAGCTACTAATTCCTGATTTAACTCTGCAGAGGTCTTGCCATTCAATTCTTCTACATATTTCTTAGTTTTCACTGTTATCACCGCCTTCTAATTCCGCACGCGAAACTACCTTGCACTTAAGAGGAAGTTTGTGCATAGCGAGACGTAATGCTTCCTTTGCTACTTCTTCGGAAACTCCGGCAATCTCAAACATTACACGTCCCGGTTTAACAACTGCTACCCAATACTCAACTCCGCCTTTTCCTTTACCCATTCTGACTCCGAGAGGCTTATGAGTATAAGGCTTGTCGGGGAAAATCTTTATCCATACTTTACCGCCACGCTTGATGTAACGTGTCATTGCAATACGGGCTGCCTCTATCTGTCTTGAGGTCACCCACTTAGGTTCAAGAGCAACAATACCGTACTCGCCGTACACTATCTTATTGCCTCTGGATGCCTTTCCTGCCATTGAACCGCGGAACTGCTTACGATGTTTAACTCTCTTAGGTAATAACATTACTGTTCGCTCCCTTCCTTATTAGACTTAACCGGAAGAACCTCACCCTTGTATATCCATGCCTTGACACCGACCTTGCCGTATGTGGTATCTGCCTCTGCAAATCCGTAATCAATGTCTGCACGAAGTGTCTGAAGGGGAATTGTTCCCTCGCTGTAAAACTCTGTACGGGCCATATCCGCACCGCCGAGACGGCCTGAAACCGAAGTCTTTATACCCTTTGCGCCGGACTTCATGGTTCTTGTCATAACCGACTTCATAGCCCTTCTGAAAGATACACGGTTCTCAAGCTGCTGCGCGATATTTTCCGCAACGAGCTGAGCATCGTTATCCGGTCTTTTAACTTCCTTAATATCTATCGATAACTTCTTATCGGTAAGCTTCTGAACCTCTGTCTTGAGCTTTTCAATATCAGCTCCGCCCTTACCGATGATTACACCCGGTTTAGCTGTGTATATAAATACCTTAACTCTGTCAGACGCTCTCTCTATCTCAATCTTTGAAATGCCTGCGCTGTAAAGTCTTTTCTTGACAAACTTTCTGATGTTGTAATCTTCGATAAGATTGTCACTGAAATCAGCCTCAGCATACCACTTTGAGTCCCAGTCCTTAATAACACCGACTCTTAAGCCATGAGGATTAACCTTCTGTCCCATGTGTGTTCTCCTTTCTATCTTTCATTAAGCACGATTGTGATGTGGCTCATTCTCTTTTCGATTCTGTAAGCGCTGCCTCGTGCTCTCGGTTTTACTCTCTTCATTGTGGGTCCCTTGTTGGCGAAGCACTCTTCAACGAAAAGATTCTCTGCCTTCATGCCGTTGTTATTCTCAGCGTTTGCAATCGCTGACTTCAAAAGTTTTTCTATAAGCGTGGAAGCGTATCTGGGATTGTATGTTACGATACCAAGCGCCGTTGTAACATCCTTGCCGCGGATAGCGTCCAGAACGAAGCATGCCTTCTGCACAGAGACTCTGGCGTAAGATAACTTAGCCGACGGTCTTTTATCAGCATTGGCATTTCTCTCTCTCTTAATTTGGGATCTATGTCCTTTAGCCATGGATTTAAACCTCCTTCCGAAATCCTGTCACTTAACGAGATTTTGATTTTTTCTCGTCTTTTCCATGTCCTCTGAATGTTCTTGTGGCAACAAACTCACCGAGCTTGTGTCCTACCATGTCCTCCGTGATATATACCGGAACATGCTTTCTGCCATCATGAACTGCAATTGTATGTCCAACCATCTGCGGGAAGATTGTGGAACGACGTGACCAGGTTTTGATAACCGATTTATCGCCTGATGCGTTCAATGCGTCTACCTTCTTAAGAAGGCTCTCATCTGCAAACGGTCCTTTCTTTAATGAACGAGCCATATCTTTGACCTCCTTTATTTGATGCTCTTACCGTCTCTTCTTCTTACGATAAGCTTGTTAGAAGCTTTGTTTTTCTTTCTGGTCTTAAGACCAAGCGCAGGCTTGCCCCAAGGGGTCATAGGTCCGGAACGTCCTACCGGAGCCTTACCTTCACCACCGCCGTGAGGATGGTCGTTGGGGTTCATAACTGAACCGCGGACTGTCGGGCGGATACCCATATGTCTCTTGCGTCCTGCCTTACCGATATTAATAAGGCTGTGCTCTGCGTTTCCGATTGTACCTACCGTAGCGCGGCAGATAATCGGAACCATTCTCATCTCGCCGGAGGGAAGTCTGAGTGTAGCGTACTTGCCTTCCTTTGCCATAAGCTGTGCCGAAACGCCGGCTGTACGGACAAGCTGTCCGCCTCTTCCGGGATAAAGCTCAATGTTGTGAATCTCGGTACCTACGGGAATATTTTCAAGAGGCAGGCAGTTGCCGACTCTTATCTCGGCTGTCGGTCCGTTCATGACCTTCATGCCGTCCGTAAGTCCCTGAGGTGCAAGAATATATCTCTTCTCGCCGTCTGCGTAGCAGATTAAAGCGATGTTTGCCGTTCTGTTGGGGTCATACTCGATTCCGATTACGGTAGCGGGTATTCCGTCCTTGTTATTTCTCTTGAAATCAATGATTC
>JAAVHB010000120.1 GCA_014799955.1 Butyrivibrio sp.
AATCTTATAATCGTCAATCCCTACCACGGCGTGAGACATTTCGTAAAAGACGGCAGGGATTACTATAAGGTAAAAATCCATATAAACGGTGACTATGTTGTCGGAACCTACCGCTCCAAAACCGAAGCGGCAATCGCGTACAACAAAGCCGCCGATATTCTCCGCTCCAACGGCTGTAAAAAAAGCTTTCCGGAAAATTATCCGGAAAGCCTTAATGCGTCTGACTACGCTTCAATATACGATTCTGTGAAAATTTCCCGCAAAATACGGGAATACAGATTCTGATACACGCTACAGCAGCTTTTTGTACAAATCGGGTCTTCTGTCCTTTTTAAGAGGGAAATTATCCCTGCATTCCTCAACCCTTTCCTTGCTGACTTCAGCAAGCATAAAGCCCGCCTGTCCCTCAAGCACGTCGATAATCTGTCCCTCAGGGTCTATCACCATGGAATTACCGACATAGAACGCCCTGCCGTCGGAGCCGATTCTGTTTACTCCTAATATATAGCACTGATTCTCAAGCGCCCTCGCCTGTAAAAGCAGCTTCCAGTGATTATTCCTGACACCGTCCCAGTTGGAGGCGACAACAATAACGTCCGCCTTTTCGGATGCCGCCTGAAAAATTTCGGGGAAACGCAAATCATAGCAGATAAGCGGGCATACCGTCACTCCGTCTATCTCACAGAATTCAAGACTGTCCCCCGCCGTGTAGCATTCGTCCTCCCCTGCGGGTGAAAAAGGATGTATCTTGGAGTAATCGCAGAGAACGCTTCCGTCCTTGCCAACTATGGCGTAGCGGTTCGTGTATACCCCACCGTCAAAAAGAACATAGCCTACTCCGATTGCCGTCCCGTATCTTGCGGCATATCCGCTCATGGTGCTCAACACCTCGTTGGACTGCGGCGTTTCCGATATAAGCTCCGGATTCAGCTCGTATCCGGTCATGCTCATCTCGGGAAAAAGCACAAGATCCGCGCCGTTTTCCACACACTGCGATATGTAGTCCTCAGCGGTTATAAGATTATATTTCTTGTCCCTGTAAACTATGTCGGTCTGACAAACAGCAATTTCCATAATTCCTCCGTTCTGGCGTTTCGGGCGAAGCCCGCGCGTGATTTATTTCTTGTTGTTGATGTAGTTGACAAGTCCCTCCGCAGCAATAATCTTCTGCATGAATTCGGGAAATGCCTGTCCCTTGAATTCGGTACCCTTGCTTTTATTATAAATCATTCCGCTGTCAAAATCCACCTCAACCTCGTCGCCCGCCTCAATTCCTTTTGAAGCCTCGGGACACTCGATTATCGGGAGCCCGATATTTATTGCATTGCGGTAAAAAATACGCGCGAAGGTTTCGGCAATCACGCAGCTCACTCCCGCCGCCTTAATGGCAATGGGCGCATGCTCTCTTGACGAGCCGCAGCCGAAATTCTTATCCGCTACAATAATATCGCCCTTGCTTACATTTTTAACGAAATCCTTATCAATGTCTTCCATACAGTGCGTCGCAAGCTCTGCGGGGTCGGACGAATTGAGATACCTCGCGGGGATAATCACGTCCGTGTCAATATTGTCACCGTATCTGAATACCCTTCCTTTTGCTTTCATTGTCATACCTCCTCCGGTGAGCTTATTTTTCCGGTAATCGCGCTTGCTGCCGCAACCGCGGGACTGGCAAGATATATTTCGGAGCCGGTATGCCCCATCCTGCCGACAAAATTGCGGTTAGTCGTTGAAACACAGCGCTCACCCTCCGCAAGAATTCCCATATATCCTCCGAGGCACGGGCCGCATGTAGGCGTGCTTACGACGGCTCCTGCCTCCACGAAAATTTTAAGAAGTCCCTCTTCCATAGCCTGAAGATATATTTTCTGGGTCGCGGGAATGATGATTACGCGTATTCCTTTTTTAACCTTATGTCCTTCAAGAATCCGAGCGGCAATCCTCAAGTCGTCAAGACGTCCGTTCGTGCACGAGCCTATTACCACCTGGTCTATCGCGATGTCGTCAATCTCGTCCACGGTATGCGTATTCTCGGGAAGATGAGGGAACGCCACCGTAGGTCTTAACTTATCCAGCTCAATCACATATTCCCCGTCGTAAACTGCGTCCTCGTCAGCCTCATAAACCTTATATTCTCTTGAGGAATGCTCCTTCATATATTCTTTCGCGAGCTCGTCAACGGGGAAAATGCCGTTCTTTCCGCCCGCCTCAATCGCCATATTTGCGATTGTAAATCTGTCGTCCATAGAAAGATACTGTATTCCGTCGCCCACAAATTCCATTGATTTGTAAAGAGCGCCGTCCACTCCGATTTTTCCTATAATATGAAGTATTATGTCCTTTCCGCTTATCCATCTGGCGGGCTTTCCCGTGAGCACGAATTTTATTGCCGACGGCACCTTGAACCACGCAAGTCCGGTAGCCATGCCCGCCGCCATATCCGTGGAGCCCACGCCCGTCGAGAACGCACCCAGAGCCCCGTATGTGCAGGTATGCGAATCCGCGCCTATTATCACGTCTCCCGCAACGGTAAGTCCCTTTTCCGGCAGGAGCGCGTGTTCTATTCCCATCTCTCCCACCTCAAAATAATTCGTGATGTCGTGCTTTGCGGCAAAATCCCTGACGCATTTGCAGTGCTCCGCAGACTTAATGTCCTTATTCGGCACAAAATGGTCCGGCACCAGCGCTATTTTATCCTTATCAAAAACACCGTCGGTTGCCATTTTATCCATCTCATGAATGGCAACCGGAGACGTTATGTCATTACCCAAAACAAGGTCGAGCCTTGCCTCTATGAGCTGTCCCGCCGAAACCTCCGGCAGTCCCGCATGGTCGGCAAGAATCTTCTGAGTCATGGTCATTCCCATATTTACATTCCTCCATAGCTTCTGTTAAAGCGGCACAACCCTATACGGATTATGCCGCCCTAAAGTCTTATTTAAAGCCGATTAATTGTTGATAAGTTTTCCGCTCTCATCGTTCCAGCTATACAGCTTGCGTACTTCCTCGCCTACCTTCTCAGAAGGATGCTCCGAAGCAAGCTTTCTGAGCGCTCTGAAATGAGCCTGTCCGCCCGCCGCAGACATATCAAGAAGGAAATCCTTTGCGAAGGAGCCGTCCTGAATATTCGCAAGCACCTGCTTCATAGCCTTCTTGGTGTCCTCGGTAATAATCTTAGGACCGGTTACATAATCGCCGTACTCCGCCGTATTGGAAATCGAATATCTCATTCCCGCAAAGCCCGACTGGTAAATCAGATCAACGATGAGCTTCATCTCGTGAATACACTCGAAATATGCGTTTCTCGGGTCATAGCCTGCCTCGCAGAGAACCTCAAAGCCCGTCTGCATAAGCTTGCACACGCCGCCGCAAAGCACTGCCTGCTCGCCGAAAAGGTCGGTTTCTGTTTCGGTTCTGAAGTTGGTTTCAAGCACTCCGGCTCTCGCTCCGCCGATACCGAGCGCATACGCGAGCGCAAGCTCAAGAGCCTTACCGGTAGCGTCCTGCTCAACTGCGACAAGACAGGGAACACCTTTGCCCTCAAGATACTCGCTTCTTACGGTATGTCCGGGACCCTTGGGTGCAATCATCGTAACGTCAACATCCTTGGGAGGAATAATCTGTCCGAAATGTATTGCGAAACCGTGCGCGAACATAAGCATATTGCCTGCCTCAAGATTCGGCTCAATATCCTTCTTGTACATAGCCGCCTGCTTCTCGTCGTTGATAAGAATCATGATTATGTCTGCCTGCTTTGCAGCCTCGGCTGCGGTATATACCTTAAGTCCCTGAGCCTCAGCCTTTGCCCATGACTTGCTTCCCTCATAAAGTCCGATAATCACGTCGCATCCGGAATCCTTGAGATTCAGAGCGTGAGCATGTCCCTGACTTCCGTAACCGATAATCGCAATTTTCTTGCCCTCAAGCAATGAAAGATTACAGTCATCCTGATAAAAAATTTTTGCTGCCATTAGTATTTTCCTCCTAAAATAAAATCATATAAATATTTAAATGGCTTTACGCCATAATAAATCAGCCCTGATTTGAAAATGCGCCTCTCGACAGTCCGGTGATTCCGGTTCTTGCGATTCCCAGTATTTCATACCCGGTCAGAAGCTGCAAAAACGCGTCAAGCTTTGATTTGTCGCCCGTAAGCTCAATCATCAGCGAATCCTTCGCCACATCAACCACGTTGGCGCGGAAAATATTCGCGACGGCGATTACCTCCGGTCTCTGGATTTCATTCACCGCAACCCTGACAAGAATAAGTTCCCTGCACACCGAGCCCTCCGGCTGAAGCTCCTCAATCTCCACGACGTCCTCAAGCTTGGCAAGCTGCTTTGTCACCTGCTCAAGAATATTGTCGTCTCCGTGCACGACCACGGTAATTCTTGAAATCATCGGATTCTGAGTAACGCCTCCGGTTATACTGTCCATATTGTAGCCTCTTCTGGTAAACAGTCCGGCTATGCGGCTTGTGACGCCCGCCTCATTGTGAACCAAAAGCGATAAAACCATCTTTTTCATATATTCACCTACCCATTTCTATTAAGATATTTTAGCACATTCACATTTCTTGTCAATCTTTATCGGATGTTTCCTTTATTTTTTTGACAATAATTCAGATGTACGAAAGCTCCTTCAGCTTTCCGTATAGCTGCGCCCCCAAAAGCGCATAAAATTTTTCATTGCAATGGACATGGTCGTACTGAGGCGCCTTCATATAGCTTGTGGGAATGTCTCCTGTTTTTAAGTCCTCGCAGTCCTGTCCGTAAAAAGGATTGTTTTCTTTCGTGACCTCCAGCCCCAGTATATATTTTCTTATATCATAAAAATGCTCTCCGAAGGCTTCCGAAAGCATTTCGTTTACCTGCGCAACCTGCGGCATATAGTTTAACGCCGTAAGTCCTATGACTATATACTTATCGCTTCCGGTAAAATCAATCATCGCCCTGAGATTTGAAATAACCGCAACCGCATTATCCGTCGAGGCGTAATCGTTCGTTCCGACCCAGAAAATATTAATGTCTCCCGAATAGTCGCCGGCGGAAAGCCTTGTAGCGACGCAGGCTCCCGCATCAACCACAAGCTCTTCACCTGATTCCTCCCTTACAAAATAAAGCGTATTTTCCCGTCTTAAAAGCTTTCCGGAAACGCCGCCCAAGCTGACGGGATTAAGGCAGTCGTCCCCCGTATCCTCCTGAACCTGACAAAGCACCCCGCTGGGCTGTCCGAAAATGTCGCCCAAAGCAACCTCCGTCTCGCTCCCTGCACCGGACGGAATTACGGTTGGGCGCAAGGTCTTAAGCGGATGCGCGCCGAGTCTTGACGCCACCGTAAAGCTCGACTCTCCGCCTATCCCGTAATTGTTTACCTTAAGTCCCGTAAATCCGGCAAGCACCGCCGGATACGACAGCATATTGCCCCACGCCGTTCCCGCGGTAAGGCTGTCGCCAAAGCAATTAATCCGCATCTGCCATTTCCTCCAAAAGTTTGTTTTCCGAACCAATCGGACTGTTTAAGCTTCTCTTTTGTCCCAGACAAAAAAGAATCCTGCAAGCAGGATTCCCCGTCGGCGGACGGCGGGCGCACGGATAATCAAAACCGACCCTCGCGCCTTCGCTATACGCCGATAGCACTCTTTATCTGTCCAATACGGCTTTTAAATCATCAAGCCGCGCAATCTCGTATGTAGGCATAATATTCTCCGTATTGGCATGTTTTTCGGGATTGTACCAAACGGAAGCGATTCCCGCATTATTGCCTCCCCGTATATCGGAAGTCAGGCTGTCGCCCACAATAAGCGTTTCCTCCCTGACAAAACCGGGGATATTCTGAAAGCATTTTTCAAAGAAATCCGCATCGGGCTTCTTTGTACCCAGCTCCTGAGATATAAACACGCCGTCAAAAAATCCGAATATATCCGCTCCCGCAATCCTGCTCCTCTGAACGGATGCCGTTCCGTTTGAAGCAATATACATACGGTAATTGCCGTATAAATCACTCAAAAGCTCCCTTGCGCCGCTTATCATATAAAATCCGCCGTGCAGTAAACCCTCAAACTTCGCCGTCGCATCCTCCGGTGAAGCGTCAATTCCAAGCTCCTGAAAAAACAGCCTGAACCGATTCACCTTTGTTTCTGCAAGCGTAAGCTCTCCAAGCTCCAGTCTCTTCCACTGCGAAAGATTAATGCGGCTGTAAAGCTTTATAAGCTCCTGTGTCGGCTTCACGCCCAGCCCTGAAAGCACCGAGGAAAGCGCCTCGCTCTCAGAGCGGTTAAAATCCAGAAGCGTGTTGTCCAAATCAAATAGAATATTTCTGTACATATTTTTTATTTAAAATAGCTTATGAGCTCCTTAAGCTGAATCGAAAGCTTCTTAACCTCAGTGGAAACAACCGCAATTTTCTGCATATCTTCATTGACAAGATTAGCCGAAGCCGTCGTTTCCTGTGATGCCGCAGCATTCTGTTCAGATATGGACGAAAGGCTTTCAATCGTATCCCCTATGCTGTCCTTCACAATGGAGATATTCTCAATGTCGTTCTTAACCTCATTGGTCTCGTCCGATATGCGCCTGATATCCGCAAGCACTTCTTCAAATACGTGCTCGGTTGACTCAAGCTTTTCAATCTGCTGAATCGCGGAGCTGTTAAGCAGCTCTGATATTCTGCTGGTCTCCTGAATATCCTCAACAAGATTTGTGATGATATCCTGAATAGCCCTTGAAGCCTCCGCGCTGCTGTTGGCAAGTGTTCCTATCTCCTGAGCCACAACGGCAAATCCTCTTCCCGCCTCTCCGGCTCTTGCCGCCTCAATTGAAGCATTGAGCGAAAGAAGATTGGTCTGTGAGGTAATCTCCTCTATAGTCTTGACAATACTGTTAATCCGATTAACGGCTTCGACATTCTTGTCGGACTGCTTTACAATACTGTCAATATTTTCCTTGGTCTTGGTGTTAATGTCAATAAGGTCTGACATTGTTTCCTTTGCCTTAAGTGACGCCTTGGCGGTATTGTCGGCATTTCCGGCAAGGTCAACGACATTTGATATAATCGTATCAAGAGTCGCGTTCAACTCCTCAATATTCGCCATTGCGTTGGAGGTATCCTGTGCCTGGCTCGTCGAGCCCATTGCAACCTCCTCGATGGCGCTGGTAACCTGTGAAATTGACATTCTTGTGGTTTCCACAACCTCCTCAAGTCCGTGCGCTTTGTCGCTCAGCACCTCCGAATCGTCCTGTATGCCGCTCACTATACCCTTAAGCTTGTCTATTAGAGCGTTAATATTATCGGTAAGTCTGCCGATTTCGTTTTTCTTGTTAAAGCCCGTTACTTTGACTTCGACATTAAGGTCACCCTCGCTCAGCGCGGTAACCTTTCCTGTAAGGCTCTTGATTGCTTTGGTAATTATGTTAATTAATAATATCGCAATAACCAGAAATACAACAAGGAACGCAAAGCTTACTATAAGCATTGCCTTGATGGACTGTTCTATCTGCTTTTCTCCGGCTGCTCTCGGATACCCCACAAAAATCATTCCGACAACTTTGCCGTCGGGATTCTGGAGGGGCTCATAGCCGACATAGCTTTCGACTCCGTTTACCTTGAAATTCTGGTTAAAATAAGGCAATCCCTGATTAATGACCTGTTCCGCAATCTTCTCATCCGCCTTGGTTCCCGTTATCCGCTCTCCGTCCTCGTTTTTCAACGTCGTCAGTACACGCGTATCCCCCCAGAATAATGTGATATCATAATTTTTCTGCTCTTTTATGGTATCAATCATACTCTGTGTACGCAGCGTTACGTTGCCGGTACCCTTAAACAAGGTTTCGTCCTCATATCTCCAGTCTCCGGTAAACATTGACTCATACGCCTCGGTAAGTGATATGCACAATGCCTCAACCGATGCCTGATTTGACTCAAGCAGTGCTCCTCTTATTCTTTTTGCGCCTGAAATTACATTTACTGCGGATATAGCCACCATAGGTATAACCAGCAATAACACCAGCAAAACTCCTATTGACATTCCACGTTTTTTCTTCATAATCCACCAAGCTCCTTTTCGTAAAAATAACATAATGGATTCGGAATCGCAGTCGTTAATCCGGTCCCAAATCCAGTTGTTAATATTTTACATCAAAAGCAGATAAAAATCAATACATTATTCCAAAATAGCAAAGGCTCCCGTCAACAAGTGGCGGGAGCCTGAGCCGTAACAAAAAATTATTCTTCAATTGTTCTCTTCTTGCTTGCTGCAACAAGTACTGCTGCCGCTGCTGCTGCAATTACAACATAAAGCGCAGCGTGTGAAGCATCACCTGTAGGTGTATCGCCAGCCGGAGGATTCTCGGTTTCGGGATTAACAACTACAGAAGCTTTCTCACCGTCGAAAGAAATAACTACGGTTGAATTATCCTCGGTAATCTCCAATACTGCGTTTCCGCCGCCTGTACCTGACGCAACTCCTTCAAGGTTCCAATCCTCTTCCCAGTCGTTAAGCTCAACCTTGAACTCGTATGAGCCTGCGGCAATGTCTGTGAAGGTGATTGAATAGGTTCCGTCGCCGTTATCCGTCATAAGATTGTCTGATGTGTCCCAGTATGTTCCGCAAAGACCTTCATCACCGCATACATGATATCCGTCAGTATCTGCAGCAAATGCTGATACTGCCATCATGCCGATTACCATTGTTGCCGCGAGTACTGCCGCGAGTACTTTTTTCATAGTTTTCTTCATAATAACTACTCCTTTTAAAATAATTTTTTGTTTATACAAAAGCCTTCTCCCGGCTCTTATATCATCAATTATATCACTTAAGACTGCCTTTTACAAGTATTGTTGTTGAAATACCATCAATTGTCAAGCTTCCCGATGCCGTTCCGAGAGATTCCGTTCCTGCCTTATCTCCCTGAACACATATCGTCCACTCTCCCTCGGGAAGAGTTACGGTCTGAGCCTCTGTAAGCGCGTTGTATACTACAAATATTCCGTCCGAAACCTCTCCGTTGTTGGGTTCAAGCTCGTATGCGATTACGCCCTTTTCGGTGCCGTCAACGAAAGTATAGAAATCTCCTGCGTCCTCCATGCTTCTGAAAGCGGCATGCGCTTTTCTGAATTCTATCATTCCCTTGTAGTAATTGTATACTGTCTTGTACTCTGCTTTTCCGAGGTCATCCCATTTAAGGCTGTTCACCGAATCGGGAGCATTGTAGCTGTTTGAATTGAAAGTTCCGTCCGCATTTGTCTTGCTTCTTAAGAACTCCTCTCCTGCGAGAATGAAAGGAACTCCCTGCGAAGTATATACTATCGCCGCCGACAAAAGATTCTGCTTGATTTTAGCTTCCTCGCTGTCATCTGCATTGGAAGTATTAATTTCATCCCAGATAGTGAGATTGTCATGGCAGCAAGAGTATACAATCTGCTGATACGGCTTTGTGCTCCATGTAAGCCTTCCGCGTATACTGTTCTTAATCGTATCGGTCTTGCTGACGTCGCCGTTTACAAAGCCCTTTTCCTCGGGGCTGAACACGCTGCCTTTGATAGCGTCTCTTATGTTGTCGCTGAACATTCCGAAGCCTTCAATGAATCTCACGTTGCTCTGAACTGCAAGACCCACATTCGGCTTTGTGGTATTAGTTGTCATAGTCCAGCCTTCTCCGTAGAGAATTATCGACGGGTCTATTTTGTCAAGCTCAGCTCTGATTTCGTTCATTGTGTCAATGTCGATAAGTCCGACAAGGTCAAATCTGAAGCCATCTATATGGTACTCTCTTGCCCAGTATGCAACAGAATCTACAATAAACTTTTTAACCATTGCTCTCTCGCTCGCAACGTCGTTTCCGCAGCCCGAGCCGTTTGAGTCAGGTCTGTGAAAATAGCTCGGAACAAGCTTGTTGTAGCAGTAATCAGTGTTGTAGGTATGGTTATAAACCACGTCCATTATAACGCTTATATCGTTGTCATGGAGCGTCTTGACCATCTGCTTGAATTCTTTTACTCTTACATCGCCGTTGTAAGGGTCTGTCGAATAAGAGCCCTCAGGCACATTGTAGTTCTTGGGATCATAGCCCCAGTTATACTGGCTGCTGTCCGTCTTTGTCTCGTCAACCGTAGCGTAATCGTATACGGGATTAAGCTGGATGTGAGTTATTCCCAGATCCTTGATATGATCAAGTCCTGTTTTCTCTCCCGTAGAATTTACGGTTCCCGTTTCGGTAAGTCCGAGATATTTGCCGGTGTTGGTAATTCCTGACGCCGCGTCAGACGATAAATCCCTTATATGAAGCTCGTATACGGAAACATCGGTAAAATTAAGATTTCCGTTAGGATTCTTATCCTTGTCCCAGCCGTCGGGATTGGTTGAAGCCATATCAATTACCATGGCTCTGTCTCCGTTTACTCCGACCGCCTTCGCGTACGGGTCGCACGCCTCGTTGCTGTACTTTCCGAAGTCGGCGGTATAGGTGTAATAAACACCGTTCAAATCGCCGTCAACCTTAACGCTCCAAACGCCCTTGTCATCGTTAGTCATATCGTGGGATTCAATTAAATCGTCACCCGACTTGTCGCCGCCCTTGTAAAGGTTTACCTTTACTCCTTCGGCAGTAGGCGCCCACACCTTAAAGGTGGTAGAAGCAGCACTCCAGTTTGCGCCAAGATCGTTTCCTTCATATGTATAGTTATTCTCGAAACTTTCAGATGAGAATAAATCGGGTATTGTTATGCCGAAAAGATACGAGCCGTTCAGACGCACCTTATATGCGGTGAACGCGTCAAGCTCTTCCGCAAAGGTAAGCACCACCTTTGTATCATCAGTATCAATCTTCTCATGCTTAACGGCATTTCCCTCGCTGTCCACAACTTCTATTTCCGTCTCGTCAGTCCATTTTTCTGTCAATTCAACAGTAACCGACTTGTAATCGTCGCCCATAACCGCTGAGGAAACACCTATTCCCTTTACACAGTCATCGCCAAACACAATATCTCCGATTTCGTCCTGTCCCGATACGATATATACATCAACCGTTCCCGCAAGTATCGAAGAAGTGTCTATAATACGGTCAGCCTCACAGTCCTTGGCCTCCCAT
>JAAVHB010000121.1 GCA_014799955.1 Butyrivibrio sp.
AAACCGGGATCTTAGCTCAGCTGGGAGAGCATCTGCCTTACAAGCAGAGGGTCATAGGTTCGAGCCCTATAGGTCCCATTTTTATTTGCCGGCGTGGCGGAATTGGCAGACGCCCGGGACTTAAAATCCCGTGGGTAGTAATACCCGTACCGGTTCGACCCCGGTCGCCGGCATTGAAGTATATTGATATACCGTGATTCAAACTTTCTAAGGGAGGTTTGAATTTTTTTATGCTCTTTTGTGGTGTTTTTCTGACGCAATTATAAAATATTTATAAAGTCGTTGACAATGTCATGTGAATGCCATATACTTTGAGATGTAGTAATCAAAACTACGTTAGGAGAATAAAGTATGAATAAGTCGAAAACTGCAATTTTAATGGACTCCGGCTGCGATTTGTCGGATGAATTGATAGAACGCTACGGCATTAAGGTGCTGAGGCTCAAGGTTATGTACGGGGATAAAATGTATTCCGACGGCGTGGATATAGACCCGCTTGAGGTATACAGCAGATTTCCCGAAGATATACCAAAGACCTCGACTCCGAATATGCAGGAGGTTATGGACATAGTTGACGAGATTAAGGCGGAGGGTTATGAGAACATTATAGCCATAGCCATATCGAGTGAGCTGAGCGGGACATACAATGTCATGGCGATGACGTTAAACGGAATCGAGGATATGCGGACCTACGCATACGATACCAAGAACATATCGATAGGCTCGGGACTTTACGCGCTGTGGGCGGCAAAGCAGCTTGACGAGGGAAAAAGCTTCGATGAGGTTACCGAAGGACTTGAGCGCAAGATACATGACTCCAAGGTGTTCTTTTATATGGACACACTGGATTATCTGCGTAAGGGCGGCCGTATAAATCCGGCGGTGGCAGTTGTCGGAAAGGTGCTTGGAATAAAGCCCGTAATTTCCTGCAATGACAAAGGTGTGTATTATACTGTTGCCAAAATAAGGGGAGCCAAGAAGGGAATCGGCAAGCTCATGGAGGTTGCGATGGAGTTTGCGGAAGGCAGAAAGTCGATGCTTGGTCTTATGAACGGCGGTGCGCCCGAGACGGCGGCGCAGGTACGGCCGCTTATCATGGAACAGGCACCGAAGGGAGAAATTGTCGTGGATAAGCAGATAACGGCGACAATGGCTGTTCACACCGGACCGGGACTTATAGGAATCGGAATTCTGTATACGGATTAATATTATAAACTTTTGCAGGTCATAAGCTCGGGGTGGAGAGCGGCGTACTTTACTTTTTACGGATATCTCAGGATATCCGTATTTTTTGTCCCGTGAGGTTGCGGGAAGAGTTGTATACTGATAAAATTTAATCAGGTAAAAAGAGCGAGGAGTGAGGGCATGAAAGGTCATTACGGACATCAGGTGGTGTCTACAAAAGCGAATACGCTGTACGCCTTGAGTAAGGTTATTACAAAATCCAGAATAGAAAAGATGTATATTCTTCCGGTGGCTGAGTATATTCGGGACAAGTCCGGAATTATATCGGATATTGCGGGACGCTTTGGCGGCGACATGGTTGTGGTGAGAAGCTCGTCGTCCAAGGAGGACAGCTTTAAGGCGTCAAATGCCGGACATTATAAGAGCGTGCTTGGAATCGATTCAGGTGACGCGGCGCAGGTGGCGGACGCGGTTGAGCAGGTCATTCAGTCCTACAGAAAAGACGGAGAAAATATAGAGAATGAGCAGGTGCTTATACAGAGACAGGCTCAGGATGTGAGATACAGCGGCGTTGTTTTTACAAGGGATATACAGGGGAACCGCCCATATTATCTTATAAATTATGACGACCAGGGTTCGACTGACTCGGTCACGAGCGGACAGGGCGGCAAGACGCTGTGGATACTGAAAAACGCTGATTTCGCGGCTTTTGAGGAGCCTTGGGGAAGCCTTGTGACGGCGGTGCAGGAAATAGAGCTTTTTCTCAACGGAATGGCGCTTGATATGGAATTTGCCGTAAATTCACGGGGAGAAATAATTATTTTTCAGGTGAGGCCGCTTGTCGCGAGCTACAAGCACGGCAAGGATATTGACGACTGGGAATTTTTTGAACGGTGCGACAGCATCAGGAATCAGTACCGTAAGGATTTAAACGTGCTGAACGGCAAAACAATGATGCTTTCGGACATGGCTTTCTGGAACCCGTCGGAGATAATAGGTACGAATCCGAGGGAGCTGGAATATTCGCTCTATCAGGAGATTATAACCAAAAGCGCGTGGAACCGCGGGATTGCGGAAATCGGCTACCGAAGACTGGATGAAAAGCTCATGTACAGGCTCGGAAATAAACCCTATATAAGCCTTGAATATTCTTTTTACAGTCTTATACCGCAGAGCGTTGACGAGGGACTTGCGAGGCGGCTGGTGGATTTTTACTGCGACAGGCTGCGTGAGGACACCACGGCGCACGATAAGATAGAGTTTGAGATTGCGTATACCTCGTATGATTTCTGTACGGAAAAACACAGCAGAAGGCTTTTGGAGTACGGCTTTTCAGAGGAGGAGAGGAAGGGCTTTCTTGACGCGCTTTTTGAACTGACATCGGGCTGTGTGTACGGTTACGATAAAATACTTGAAAAAGATTTGCTCTCGCTTAAGCTTTTGAATAATGTCAGAGAGCCGATAGAACAGGCGCTTGAATACGGCGGACTGTCCGTCTCGGAAATGCTCAAAAGCGTGCTGAGGCTGACGGAGGCGCTTTTGCAGTACGGGACGCCGCAGTTTACGAGGCAGGCGAGGCTTGCCTTTATGGCGAGGTCTTTTTGCAGAACGCTTGTAGAGGCGGGATATTTTACAGATGAAGAAATGGATGCGTTTATGAAATCCATTAATACGGTATCCTCGCAGTTTGACAGGGATTTTGAACGATTCTCTGACGGAGAGTTGTCAAGAAACGAGTTTAACGCGAAATACGGGCATCTTCGGAGCGGAACATATGACATCAGGACGGACAGATATGACAGAATGAGCTTCAGACCCGTTTCGGGAAGGCGGCACGGTTCGGAGGAGCGTAAGCAGACGTCCTTGGAGCCCGAAAGACTTGAGAGGGCGCTTGACTGCATCGGTCTGAAAATCGGCGCTGAGGATTTTGAGCGTTTTCTGCGTTCGGCAATGGAGCAGAGGGAATATTTTAAATTTGAATTTACAAGGTCGCTGAGCCTTGCACTGGAGCTTCTGATTAACGCGGGCGAGGAGCTTGACATTAAACGCAGGGAGCTTTCCTGGCTGAGAATCGGGGATATAGCGGAGTGCGTGCAGAAAGGACCGGAGGAATACAAGGAAAGGCTGCTGGAGCTTTTTGAGGAGCGCAGGGAGCAGTATATCCGCAACCGAATGGTTATTCTGCCTGAGGTCATCACAAACGAACGCTACATGGATATTATACCGGTGTCAGAGGCGCGCCCTAATTTTATAACCTCCAAGCATGTGGAGGGGGAGGTAATCGTGCTTGAGGAGGAGCCGGAGGCGGATCTGACGGACAAGATTGTGGCGATTCCCAAGGCCGACCCGGGCTACGAGTGGATTTTTACAAAGGGAATAAAGGGATTTATCACCCAGTACGGCGGGGTTGCCTCCCATATGGCGATACGCTGCGCTGAATTTGACATTCCTGCCGCAATAGGCTGCGGAGAAAAAATATACGGCTATGTTACGGGAATGAGTTATATTGATCTGGACTGCCGTAACGGAAGGATTGAGGAGGGACTTCAGTACAAGAATCTGAGGGCGTTAATAACTCAGAGAGAGGGCGTGAACCGGTACGGGGATCCAACCGATATTCTCGAGGCGGCGTACATAAGATTTTACGAACTGTTGGGCTTTATTCCCGCGCCCGTGTCAAACCATACGAAGAATTTTGAGCTGCTTTTCGAGCGGCCTGTTGACTTGCTTATTGTTGTGGGCGGGGGCTCGCTGAATCCCGTTTATTACGACAGGAAGCATGACGACGAATTGCAGCCGCATAGGGACGCGACCGAGGAAAAGCTTATAAAATACTGCGTGGCGCATAAAATCCCGATTATCGCGACTTGCCGCGGAATGCAGTATCTTAATGTGCTGTACGGCGGGAAGCTTGCTTACCACCCCAAGCTTAAGGTGAAAAGACCGAGAGGAGAGGACCATAAGGTTTATCTTGTAAAAGAAAACCGCACCATAAATGTCAATAATTATCACAGGGACTGCATTTTTGAGGGCTCGCTTGCGCCTTGCTTTACGCCGATTGCACTGGATACCGAGAACGGGGTAATCGAGGCTTACGAGTCGGAGGAAATGAAGATTCTGGGAATTCAGTGGCACCCCGAAAGACGCTTCGGTACCGCGAATTCGCAGGAGGAAACCCGTAAAATAGTGCTTGATTTTATAAGGAAGTATGTCGCGAAATAGACTGAGCGGTTCATCGCATAAGGCGAAGCTTGCGGGCTATTTTGGCAATCCTTAAGCCCATGGGGAAGTCCGGCATATCCTTTTCCGTCAGACCCTTGAAAAGGAAAATCATTATAAAATATACCGCGACGGCGACTATCATGCAGATGACAACGGATACGAAGTTAGCTGTATAGGAGCCGCCGAGAAGCTTTGTGGTCAGCAAAAGGACGAGCCATGTGACAATGCCCATGACAACTGAGGATGCGGCGGGAATCAGGAAGGTTGTCTTTATTTCCTGACGGTAATTGCCGAAACGCCCGACGGATATCCAGTTTAAGATGCACACCACAAGCGGGAAGGTGACGGCGCCTATTAAGAGCGCGTATATTCCGAGATTGGTGAATTTAAGAAGAAGCGCCACCAGTATTACATGGATTGCGAGGGATACCGCCGCATGCACAACGGGGCGGTTCATTTTGTCAAGTCCTTGCAGGGCGGCGTTGGTGATTGTTGAAAGCGCGTAAAAAACAACGGCGATTGAGCCGAACATCAGCATTCTGCCGGATATTATATAATCCGTCGAAGGGAACAGCATTTTCATTATCGGAGTGCCGAGTACGGTAAGTCCTACGGCGCACGGAAACGCGATTACCATGTTTACCTTTACGGCGACGGCGAGCTTCGCCCTGAAAGCCTTGTGGTTGCCGACGGCTCTGAGCGAAACCAGGGTGGGAATCATCGAGGACGCCATAGCGGATGAAATGGCGTTTGGAACGTTAATCAGCGTTCTATATTTGGAATAGATGCTCACGAGAATTTTTTTGTCTTCTCCCGTGTAAAGACGTCCGAAAAGCGTACCGTCGATAATACCGCTTGCCTGATAAACGGCTTGGCTGAGTATAATAGGAAGAATTGTCACGGCGAGCATTTTGGTGATTTCCGAAGCCGTGTCCGTATGCGTACCGCGGTCATGTGAAAGGTGCGTCTGCATTCTCGGCATGTATATGATAAAAAGGAAAATCAGAAAGGCAAGTCCGGTCAGCGCTCCGGCGAGAGTTCCCATGGTGCCGCCTGCCGCTCCCATTCCCGCGCGGTTGCCCGTGTTGGAAAGCTTTATAAAAAGCCATGCGGCAAAAATACTTATGACGGCGTTGAAAATCTGTTCGATAATCTGGGAAACTGCGGTCGGAATCATGGTTTTGCGGCTCTGGAAAAAACCGCGCATTGTTCCCGCCACAGCCACTATAAAAATCGTGGGAGCGAGCACTCGCAAGGGCAGCGTAAGTCCTTCGTATCCCGAAAAGCGTTCAATGGACGGAGCCGCAAAAAATATTACCGCCATCATAAGCGCGCCCGCAAAGGTTGCAAAAATCATTGCAAGCTTGAAAATATGGTAGCCGTTTCGGTATTCTTTTTTGGCGAATTTCGCTGAAAGAAGCTTTGAAACCGCCAGCGGCATGCTGTAAGAAGAGAGAATCAGCGCAAAGGAGTACACCTCAAAGGCATAGCTGTACAGACCGTTGCTGTCGTCACCGATAATGGCAGTCATAGGGCTTCTGTAAAGAAGTCCTATTATTCTTGACAGTACCGAGGCAGCGGCAAGAATTGTGCCCTGTTTTATGAAATTGGAGTCCTTTGACTGGTTCTTTCCCATATTAAATCACACTTTAATTTCTATAAACTGTTTTTTCCGAACTTAAGAGCGGCTTCGATAAGACCTTTAAAAAGAGGATGCGGTCTGTTCGGTCTGGATTTAAGCTCGGGATGCGCCTGCGTAGCAATGTAAAACGGATGCTCCGTAAGCTCGCACATCTCGACAATACGGTTGTCGGGAGAGGTTCCCGAAAGGCAGAGTCCGTTTTCCGTCAGAATGCCGCGGTAATCGTTGTTGACCTCGTAGCGGTGTCTGTGACGCTCGGAAATCATGTCCGTTCCGTAAAGCCTGTACGCGAGGGAATCCTTCGCAAGCACACAGGGATACGCGCCGAGCCGCAGGGTTCCGCCTATGTCCTCAACGTCGTTCTGGTCGGGCATAAGCGCGATGACGGGGTGTGTTGTATTCGGATCTATCTCAATGCTGTGGGCGTCGTTTATGCCTGCCGCGTTGCGGGCGTATTCAACGATTGTAAGCTGCATACCGAGGCACAGCCCGAGAAACGGCACCTTGTTTTCGCGGGCATATCTTATGGCAGTGATCATTCCCTCTATTCCGCGGGAGCCGAAGCCGCCGGGAATGAGAATGCCCTGCGCGTCACCGAGAAGCTCGGAGACGTTATCCTCGGTTATTGTTTCCGAATCCACCCATTTGATGTCAACCGTCGCCTGATTTGAGATACCGCCATGCTTTAAAGCCTCGACAACGCTTATATAAGCGTCGTGAAGCTGGATGTATTTACCGACAAGCGCGATTGTGACTTTGCTGGTGGGGTGCTTAAGGTTGTACACCATTTTTTTCCAGTCGGTCAGATCCGGCTCGGGGCAGTCAAGATGAAGGCACTGGCACGCCACCTCCGCAAGATGCTCCTCCTCCATCGCAAGCGGAGCCTCGTACAGATATTCAACGTCAAGATTCTGTAAAACATGGGAGCTCGGCACATTGCAGAAGAGGGCTATCTTGTCCTTTATCGCCTGATTGAGCGGATGCTCGCTGCGGCATACGATGATGTCGGGGCGAATACCCATTCCCTGCAAATCCTTTACGCTCGCCTGCGTCGGCTTCGTCTTAAGCTCCTGCGACGCGCTGAGGTAGGGAATCAGGGTGACATGTATTAAAATGGCGTTGCTGTGGCCTATGTCGTGCTGAAACTGGCGGATTGACTCAAGAAATGGCTGGCTTTCGATGTCGCCGACGGTTCCGCCCACCTCTATTATCGCAATCCTTGTATCCTCATCCGTAAAATTTCTGTAAAAACGGCTTTTTATCTCGTTCGTAATATGGGGGATGACCTGGACGGTCCCGCCGCCGTAGTCGCCGCGGCGCTCTTTCTGGAGCACGCTCCAGTAGACCTTGCCGGTTGTGACGTTGGAATTTTTGTCAAGGCTTTCGTCGATGAATCTCTCGTAATGGCCGAGGTCCAGATCCGTTTCGGCGCCGTCGTCGGTTACGAAAACCTCGCCGTGCTGGATGGGATTCATTGTTCCCGGGTCTATATTTATATAAGGGTCGAATTTCTGCATTGTGACCTTATATCCGCGTGCCTTTAAAAGTCTGCCGAGAGACGCCGCGGTAATTCCCTTGCCGAGGCCCGAAACAACTCCTCCGGTGACGAAAACATATTTGACCGGCATATTTTTTTCCTCCTGAAAGTATATTCAATATAAGTTAGATACTATCACGAATCATGGAATAATTCTATACGAAATTGTAAAAAAATAACAGAGGAAAGAGGATTTTAATTTTTTTTTAATAATCAAAACACAAATTTTACATTTATATTTGTTGATTTATGTACGGAAAATCTCTATAATAATATAATGGTATGTCAATACACAGCAAATTATTAAGGTTAGGAGTACCGATGGATAATAACAATTACAATAATAACGACCGCAGAGGCGGCGGTAACGGCGGCAGCGGAAACAACGGCGGCAACAGGAGGGGAATCAGGCCGAGCCATATAATTCTCGGACTTTTGATTGCAGTTGTGATAACGTATCTCGGAGTGACGTTTTTCAAAAGCTGTTACAATAAAGCGACTTCTTCGGAGATAAGCTATTCCGCTTTTCTTAAGATGATTGACAATGACGAAATCGAGTCGGTGGAGTACAGCTCGAACAGAATTGTGATTACTCCCAAAAAGCAGCCGGTAACCGGGCTTAAGATGACGTATTATACCGGATATATTTATGACGAGGAGACGTTTACAAAATTAAAGGGACTTGAGGACGTGGAGATTTCTGCGGCTATCGAAGATACCGGCGCCTCCATAATTGATTTTATTCTTGTTTACATTCTTCCGTTTATTCTTATTTATCTTGTAATAGGATTTGTGTTCCGTAAGGTTGCGTCAAGCGGAGGCATGATGGGCGTAGGAAAGAGCAACGCCAAGGTCTATATGGAGCAGAAAACGGGTGTCACGTTCAGGGACGTGGCGGGACAGGACGAGGCGAAGGAGTCGGTTCGCGAGATAGTCGATTTTCTTCATAATCCTCTGAAATATACGGCGATAGGAGCCAAGCTGCCTAAGGGCGCGCTTCTTGTAGGCCCTCCCGGAACTGGTAAAACTTTGCTTGCCAAGGCGGTTGCGGGAGAAGCGGGAGTTCCGTTTTTCTCGTTGTCCGGTTCGGATTTTGTGGAAATGTTCGTCGGTGTCGGAGCTTCGAGAGTGCGTGACCTTTTCAAACAGGCTCAGCAGTCGGCGCCGTGCATTATTTTTATAGACGAGATTGATGCGATAGGTAAGAGCAGGGATACACGCTACGGCGGAAACGACGAGCGCGAGCAGACGCTTAATCAGCTCCTTGCGGAGATGGACGGCTTTGACTCGTCAAAGGGCGTGCTTATTCTGGCGGCGACCAACAGACCGGAGGTGCTTGACAAGGCGCTTTTAAGACCGGGACGCTTCGACAGAAGAATTATTGTTGATAAGCCTGATTTGCGCGGGCGTCTTGAAACCCTCAGGGTTCATTCCAAGGACGTTCTTATGGACGATTCGGTTGATCTGGACGCGATTGCCCTTGCTACGGCGGGCGCGGTAGGCTCAGACCTTGCCAATATAATCAATGAGGCGGCAATCAATGCCGTCAAGAACGGAAGGCGCGCGGTCACCCAGGCAGATTTGTTTGAATCCGTCGAGGTAGTAATCGCCGGCAAGGAGAAAAAGGACAGAATCCTCAGCAAGGAGGAGAAGCGTATGGTTGCGTATCATGAAGTCGGACACGCGCTTATCACCTGTCTTATGAAGGATGCCGAGCCGGTTCAGAAGATTACGATTGTGCCCAGGACAATGGGCTCTCTCGGCTATACGATGCAGGTTCCCGAGGAGGAAAAATTTCTTCAGACGAGGGACGAGCTTGTTGCCAAGATTGTAACGCTTTTAGGAGGACGTGCAGCTGAGGAAATAGTTTTCAACACGGTAACCACCGGAGCCTCCAACGATATAGAGCGCGCCACCAAAATCGCCAGAACAATGGTCGCGCAGTACGGTATGTCCGATGAATTCGGCGTTATGGGGCTTGAGAGCATAGAAAGCCAGTATCTTGACGGAAGGGCGGTTCTTAACTGCTCGGACAAAACCTCCGCTCTTCTGGATGAGGAGGTCAAAAGAATGCTTAAAGAATATTATATCAAGGCTAAAGAGCTTCTCTCCGCCAACCTTATGTGTCTTGACCGGGTATCGGAATACCTTATAGAGAAGGAAACGATTACCGGCAGGGAATTTATGAGAATTGTAAACGAGGTAAAAGGAACGTTAAATGATTGATTTGCATTTGCACCTTGACGGCTCAATGCGTCCGTCAACGGTGCGTGAAATACTTTCGGAACAGGGAACAGTGGACTGGAGTGACGAAGCCGAGGCAAGAGCGGCGCTTTGCGCGCCCCCTGACTGCCGAAGCCTTAACGATTATCTGAAATGCTTTGAATATCCGTGCATGGCTTTGCAGACTCCCGAGAATATAATAAGGGCGGTAAGAGAGCTTGGAGATGACCTGTCCGAGCAGGATGTTACATATGCCGAAATAAGGTTTGCGCCGCAGCTTTCGACTGCGGGCGGTCTGAGCCAGAATGAAGTGGTTGAGGCGGCGATAGAGGGAGCCAGGCAGGCGGAGCGTGAGTGCAGAAATCTTCGTCTCGGGCTTATACTGTGCTGCATGAGAGGCGCGGAGCATAATACGAATTTTGCTACGGTTGAGGCGGCTCGAAGATATCTCGGAGAATATGTGTGCGCACTTGATTTGGCGGGAGCGGAGGCTTTGTACGCCACAGGACTTTATGATGAGGAATTCCGCCTTGCCCGCAAATACGGAATCCCCTTTACGATTCATGCGGGAGAGGCAGCGGGACCAGAAAGCATATGGCGGGCGCTTGAGTTCGGGGCGTCCAGAATAGGGCACGGTGTGAGATGTATAGAGGACGGCGCACTTGTCGATTATCTTGCGAGACACGAGATACCTCTTGAGGTCTGCCCGACAAGTAATATGCAGACGCGAGTGTTCGGCAGCGGTGATGAGTATCCGATTAAGGAGCTTTTGCAAAGCGGAATAAGAGTTACACTCAACACCGACAATATGACGGTCAGCGACACCTCGATTTATCTGGAAACAGAGCTTATTAAAACGAGATTTAATATATCGGACGAAGAAATAGAGCTTATGGAGGAGTACGCTGCGGAGGCGGCTTTCCTTAAAAATAAGTAAATTGCGTATTTATATTTTACTTTAATAAAATTTTCCGGAGGCGGCGGTTTTGTACGACGGTTTTTTTAATATAGAAGAAGAACTTAAAAAGCTTCCCGGCAAGCCCGGAGTATATATAATGCATGACGCGACGGATGAAATCATATATGTGGGCAAGGCGATAAGCCTTAAGAACCGCGTCAAGCAGTACTTTCAGTCGTCGAGAAACCACAGCTCAAAAATAAAAAAAATGGTTTCTAAGGTTCAGCGGTTTGAGTATATAATCACGGACTCAGAGCTTGAGGCGCTTGTGCTTGAATGCAATCTCATAAAGCTGCACAAGCCGCGCTACAACACCCTGCTCAAGGACGATAAGACCTATCCCTTTATCAAAATAACGGTGAACGAGGATTTCCCGAGGATACTTTCCTCGCGCGAGCTGAAAAAAGACAAATGCAGATATTTCGGGCCGTTTACGAGCGGAAAGGCGGTAAACGACACGATTGAGCTTCTGAACAAGGCCTACGGTCTGCGCACCTGCAGGCGCAGTCTCCCGAAGGATATAGGAAAAGAAAGACCGTGTCTTAATTACCATATCGGACAGTGCAAGGCGCCCTGTCAGGGCTTCATATCCAAGGAGGAGTACAGGGAGCTGATTGACAGAGCGGTGGATTTTCTTGAGGGAAAATACAACGGAATAACGGCGAGGCTTAAGGAGCTTATGCAGGAAGCGTCCGACAGGCTTGAATTCGAGCAGGCGGCGGTGTACCGCGATATGCTTGAGAGCGTAAAATACATTTCGCAGAAGCAGAAAATCACCAACAGCGATATGCAGGATAAGGATATTGTGGCGGCGGCGATGGACGAAACGGACTGCGTCGTGCAGGTGTTCTTCATACGGGGCGGAAAGCTTATCGGCAGGGAGCACTACCATATGGAGCTTGCCGGGGACGAAACGAGAGCCGAAGTGATAACGGATTTTATCAAGCAGTATTATGCGGGAACGCCGTATGTGCCGTCCACTATTATGACACAGGAGCTTCCGGGGGACGAGGAGCTTATCGGAAAGTGGCTTTCGGAGCGTACGGGACATTCGGTTCATATCGTCATTCCCAAAAGAGGAGCCAAGGAAAAGCTTGTGGAGCTTGCGCAGAAAAACGCCGAGAATATTCTTAAGCAGGATAAGGACAAAATAAAGCGCGAGGAGGCAAGAACCGTAGGGGCGGTGAAGGCAGTCGGAGATAAAATCGGAGTCGCGGGAATACGCCGTATGGAGGCGTTTGATATATCTAATATAAGCGGAGTGCAGTCCGTCGGCTCGATGGTCGTATTTTATGACGGCAGCCCCAGAAGGAACGATTACCGTAAATTCAGGATTAAGACCGTCGCGGGGCCGGACGATTATGCCTCAATGCGTGAGGTGCTTACGAGACGTCTCACGCACGAGAACGATTCAAGCTTTGACGTGAAGCCGGATTTGATTATGATGGACGGCGGCAAGGGACAGGTGAACATCGCGCTGGAGGTAATAAAAGAGCTTGGGCTTGACATTCCCGTGTGCGGAATGGTCAAGGACGACAACCACAGGACAAGAGCGCTTTGGTACGATAATCATGAAATAGATATTGACAGAAACAGCGAAGAGTTTAAACTTATAACAAGGATACAGGACGAGGCGCACCGCTTTGCGATAGAATATCACCGCAGCTTACGTGGAAAGGCGCAGATTCATTCGGTGCTTGACGATATTGACGGTGTCGGACCGGCAAGGCGCAAGGGACTTATGCACACCTTTAAGGATATCGAAGGCATAAAAGCGGCGACGCTTGATGAGCTTGCGAAAGCCGAGGCGATGAACCGGCAGGCGGCGCAGAAGGTATACGATTTTTTTCACAAAGAAACTCAAAATATAAAGTAAAGGGGATTAGTGATGGCAGAAGAACTTAAAGTAACCAAAATAATAGAGAAAATGGAGTTGAAAATACTGACTCCGGATATAGACATCGAGGACAAAATAGTTACGGTGCCGGAGATAAACAGGCCGGCTCTCCAGATGGCGGGATTTTTCGACCATTTTGACAGCGACCGTGTACAGATTATAGGACGTGTCGAAGCGGCTTATATGGAAACGCTTGAAAAGCTTACGCGCAAGGAACGCTACGAACAACTCTTATCCTATAATATTCCGTGCATTATTTTCTGCCACGACGAAAATCCGGACGAGCAGATGATTCAGGCGGCGCGCAAATATCAGATTCCTCTTTTACAGACAGCCAAAACAACCTCGTCCTTCGAGGCGGAAATAATCAGGTGGATGAAAGTCATGCTGGCGCCTATGATTTCGATTCACGGGGTTCTGGTCGATGTTTACGGCGAGGGCGTGCTTATAACGGGCGAGAGCGGCATCGGTAAAAGTGAGGCGGCGCTTGAGCTTATAAAGAGAGGGCACCGTCTTGTTACTGACGATGTGGTGGAAATCCGCAAGGTCAGTGACGAAACTCTGATTGGAACAGCTCCCGAGATTACGAGGTATTTTATCGAGCTGAGAGGAATAGGTATTATTGACGTTAAAACTCTGTTCGGTGTCGAGAGCGTAAAAGAAACCCAGGCGATAGACATGGTTATCCATCTTGAGGACTGGGATAAGGATAAGGAGTACGACCGCTTCGGGCTTGAGGAGGAATTTACCGAGATTCTCGGCAATAAGGTGGTGTGCCACAATCTTCCCGTACGTCCCGGACGTAACCTCGCGGTAATAGTGGAGTCCGCGGCGGTAAACTGGCGTCAGAAAAAGATGGGCTACAATGCGGCGAGAGAGCTTTACAACCGCGTCCAGAACAATATCGGACGCAAGTGAAATACCCCGCAGCAAGCTACGGGGTATTCACCCTCGCGGCAGTCGCCAAATGTCTGCAATCAGCCACTTGGCTCGTTGCTCGCGGGAATAAATTTTATTTACAAGGAGAAAAAAACATGGCAAAATTATGCTTCGGAGTGGACCTCGGAGGAACGACGGTCAAAATGGGCCTTTTTACGGTGCAGGGCTCGCTTTTGGAGGATTGGGAAATTCCTACGAGAAAAGAAGAAAAGGGCGCTTATATCCTTGACGATATAGCGCAGTCCGTAAACGACAAAATAAAAGAAAACGTGATTAATCCCGCCGACGTTGCGGGGATAGGAATAGGAGTGCCGGGCCCCGTCACCCCGTCCGGAGTCGTAAAGGGCTGTGTGAATATAGGCTGGGGCGATACGCCCGTTGAAGAAATTCTGAAGGATAAGACGGGCTTTGAGGTGAAGGCTGGCAACGACGCCAATGTCGCGGCTCTCGGAGAGCTTTGGCAGGGCGGCGGCAAGGGCTATTCAAGCCTTGTCATGGTGACGCTCGGAACCGGAGTGGGCGGCGGAATTGTCCTTGACGGCAAAATCGTAACCGGAACCCACGGCGCGGCGGGTGAAATCGGACATATGCTCATGGTATACGACGAAACCGCGTCCTGCAACTGCGGCAGAAAGGGCTGTCTTGAACAGGTTGCGTCCGCGACGGGAATCGTCAAGGAGGCGAAACGCTTTCTTGAGGCGGATGACACCCCCTCGTCGCTTCGCGGCATAAGCAATTTTACAGCGAAGGATGTTTTTGACGAGGCAAAAAAAGGCGACGCGCTTGCGTTAAAGACCGTTGAAAGACTCGGCGAATATCTCGGACGCGCGCTGGGACATATCGCCTGCGTCATAGACCCCGATATATTTATAATCGGAGGGGGCGTCTCCAAGGCGGGAGATTTCCTGATTGACGTTATCGGAAAGCATTATGTTGAAATGACCTATCCTCAGTGCCGCAAAACACCGGTAAGGCTTGCGACGCTCGGCAACAGCGCGGGTATTTACGGAGCCGCGAAGCTTGTGCTTGATTAATCTTTTTAAGGAAAGTCCCGTTCGGCGCAAAACGCCTCGCGGGAATGTTAAAGAGGTGGATATGGATTTTTTATCCGAGGTAAAAAATATAGTCGGCGACTGCGTGCTGACTGACGAAAAAATGGATAAGCATACAACCTTCAAAGTTGGCGGGCCCGCGAAGTATCTGGCTGCGCCGACTTTGGCGGTTCAGGTACAAAAGATTACGGCGCTCTGCAAGGATAAGGGAATGCCGTATTATGTAGTCGGAAACGGCAGCAATCTGCTTGTATCGGATTCGGGCTTTGAGGGTATGATAATCCTTATCGGACAGGGTATGTCGGACATCAGGGTAAACGGCAATGAGATAACCGCACAGGCGGGCGCGCTGCTGCCGAAGCTCAGCATGAGAGCGGCGGAGGCGGGGCTCGGCGGTCTTGAGTTCGCGGCGGGGATACCCGGAAGCGTCGGAGGAGCCTGCGTTATGAACGCGGGCGCGTACGGCGGGGAGCTTAAGGATGTTCTTACAAGAGTGAGAGCGCTTACACCGGACGGGGAGCTTCGGGATTTTAAGCCGGAGGAACTGGAACTCGGATACCGGCACAGTATTTTTATTAACGGCGGCTATGTGGTTCTGGAGGCGGCGTTCGGGCTGAAACCCGGGAATCCTGATGGGATAAACGCGCGTATCGGGGAGCTTGCGGCGAAAAGGCGGGAAAAGCAGCCCCTGGAGTACCCGAGCGCCGGAAGCACCTTTAAGAGACCGGAGGGCTTTTTTGCGGGAAAGCTTATAGAAGAAGCGGGGCTTAAGGGCATGGGCATAGGCGGAGCTTGCGTGTCCGAAAAGCACGCGGGCTTTGTGATAAATAAGGGCGGCGCGAGCGCGCGGGATATATATGATACCATACGGCTTGTGATAAATGAGGTGGAGGCAAAGCACGGTATTATTCTTGAACCCGAGGTAAGAATAATCGGAGATTTTTGTGATTAGTTCTTGACGTAACGTGAAATGTGTAGTAATAATTATGTTTGGGATTGTCGTGGCCCGGAGGAAAAAGCATGAGAATGGTTATCGTTACCGGAATGTCCGGTGCGGGTAAAAGAACAGCGCTTAAGGTTTTTGAGGACGCGGGCTATTACTGCGTGGATAACCTGCCTATTATGCTCGTAATGAAATTCGTCGAGCTGGCTGCCGCAGGAAGAAGCGGCATCGGAAATATCGCGATGGGCGTGGACGTCAGGAGCGGCGGGAGCTTCGGAGAGCTCGAAAACGTGCTTGACAGAATGAGCGCGATGAATTTTCAGTACGAAATTCTTTTTCTTGAGGCTGAGGACGAGGTGCTTGTAAAGCGCTTCAAGGAAACAAGGCGTAACCATCCGCTTGCCGGAGAGATGCGCATTATAGACGGCATAAACAGGGAGCGCGACGAAATTGCGTTTCTCAAAAAAAGAGCGGATTATATTATAGATACAAGCACTCTGCTTACAAGGGAGCTTAAGCAGGAGCTTGAGAAAATTTTTGTGAACAACGGGGGATTTTCAAATCTCGTTGTCACGGTAATATCTTTCGGATTCAAATACGGAATACCGGAGGACGCAGACCTTCTTTTCGACGTGAGGTTTCTGCCGAATCCATACTATATAGACGAGTTGAAAAGACTTACCGGAAACGACTCTCCGGTACGGGATTATGTTATGGGCTTTGAGGAGGCGCAGACCTTCCTTGATAAGCTGTCGGATATGCTCGATTTTCTTATACCCAATTATATTTCCGAGGGCAAAAACAGGCTTGTCATCGCGGTGGGCTGCACCGGGGGCAAGCATCGCTCCGTAACTTTGGCAAACGCGCTTTTTGAAAAGCTGCAGGGTCATGATTACGGTCTGAAAATAGAGCACAGGGATATAGACCTTGATGCCAAGACCAAAAAATAAGCAGGTCAGATATGTCTTTTTCTTTAAAGGTTAAGGAAGAACTGTCGGGGATAAACGCCGGGGCGAGGCATTGCCAGCTTGCGGAGCTGGCGGCGCTTGTCGGGATGTGCGGTCATGTTTATACAACGCCGTCGGGGCGACATTATATTATGGCTTCCTCGGAGAACCGCGGCATAATAGTAAAATGTCATACGATTATCCGCAAGGCGTTCGGATATGACGCGGACGTGTCCGTGAGGTTTAACAGGGATACGGGGAACAGAACCTATTTTACGTCGGTAATGGATTCCGATACGGCGATTAAAATTCTTATGGCGACCAAGCTAATGGACGGCGACGGGAGTATTAACAGGGATATGTCCCTTGTGAGTACGATAGCCATAAGCAATATGTGCTGTAAGCGCGCGTTTCTTCGCGGCGCGTTTCTGGCGGGCGGCTCTATGAGCGACCCCGAGAAGGCATATCATCTTGAGATTGTCACATCGGGCAAAAAAAAGGCGGAGCAGATTGCCGAAGCCGCCAACGCCTTTGAGCTGGGAGCGAAAATCGCGCTCCGCAGGCATTATTACGTCGTATATATTAAAGAAAGCTCACAGATTGTTGATATGCTTAACGTGATGGGCGCGCATGTTTCGCTGATGAACCTTGAAAACGTAAGGGTTCTCAAGGAGGTGCGCAATTCAGTCAACAGAAAGGTCAATTGCGAAACCGCCAACCTTAATAAGACAGTAAGCGCGGCGGTAAAACAGATAGAGGATATTAATTACATTAAGGAGAAAGCGGGACTTGACAGTCTTAACGAGGGGCTTGAGCAGATTGCGAGGCTCAGGCTTAAATATCCTGATATGCCGCTCAAGGATCTGGGCGAACAGCTCGTACCTGCGGTGGGAAAATCAGGAGTGAATCACAGACTGCGAAGGATAAGTCAGATTGCGGACGACTTAAGACAAAAAGAAAGCCGGGAGGAAAGAAGATGATTAGGAAAAGCATGAAAATTAAACTGTCTACGGGGCTTGAGGCAAGACCCGTCGCCATATTCGTTCAGGTGGCGAGCCAGTTTAAGAGTTCGGTTTATGTGGAGGTCGATACCAAAAAGGTCAACGCCAAAAGTATTATGGGTATGATGACGCTCGGACTTGACGCGGGCGAGGAGGTCTGCGTGATAGCTGAGGGCGACGACGAGAGCGAGGCTGTTGCGGAAATCGAAAAATACTTAAGCGACGAAATCAGGAGCTGAGGTACCTTTAAACGGAGGATAAAAAATGGCATTCACACATCTGCATGTACATACGGAGTACAGTCTTCTTGACGGTTCAAGCAAAATCGGCGAGATAACGGCGCGCGCCAAGGAACTCGGTATGGACAGTATGGCGATTACCGACCACGGTGTGATGTACGGTGTCATTGATTTTTACAAGGCGGCAAGAGCGGCGGGCATCAAGCCCATACTCGGCTGCGAGGTCTATGTAGCGCCGGGCTCGCGCTTCGACAAGGAAACGGGAGCGGGCGAGGACAGATACTATCATTTGATTTTACTTGCGGAAAACAACACCGGATACTCGAATCTCACCAAAATAGTTTCAAAGGGATTCGTGGACGGATTTTATTATAAACCCCGTGTGGATTACGAGGTTCTGGAGCGCTACTCCGAGGGCATTATCTGCCTGAGCGCGTGTCTGGCAGGCGAGGTGCAGAAGTATCTTGCCCGCGGGCTTTATGACGAAGCGTGCAAATCCGCGCTTCACTATCAGGAAATTTTCGGAAAAGGCAATTTCTTTCTGGAATTGCAGGATCACGGAATATATGAACAAAGACTGGTCAATCAGCAGCTTGTGCGCATGAGCAGGGAGCTTGGGATTGACCTTGTGGCAACCAACGACATTCATTATACCTACGCGGAGGATGCGGAGGCGCACGATGTTCTTTTGTGCATACAGACGGGCAAAAAGGTATCGGACGAGGACAGAATGCGTTATGAGGGGGGCCAGTTTTACTGTAAGTCCGAGGAGGAGATGCGGGCTCTTTTTCCGTATGCTCCCGACGCCATCGACAACACACACAAAATCGCCGAGCGCTGCGATGTGGAGATTGAATTCGGCGTGACCAAACTGCCGCAGTTTAAGGTACCCGAGGGCTTTGATTCGTGGACCTATCTGAATCATCTTTGCGGCGAGGGACTTGCAAGACGTTACGGAGACGGGGCGGAGGAGCTTCGCGAGCGTCTTGATTACGAGCTGGGCGTAATACGGGAGATGGGCTATGTGGACTATTTCCTGATAGTGTGGGATTTTATCAATTACGCCAAAAGCAACGGGATTGCGGTGGGACCGGGACGCGGCTCCGCGGCGGGCTCCATTGTAGCGTATACGCTGGCGATAACGGATATAGACCCCATCAGATACAATCTCCTCTTTGAGCGTTTCCTTAATCCCGAGCGTATTTCCATGCCGGATATAGACATTGATTTCTGTTACGAGCGCAGGCCTGAGGTCATAGACTATGTAATGGAAAAGTACGGCAAGGACTGCGTCGTTCAGATTATAACCTTCGGTAAGATGCTTGCGAAGGGCGTTATCAAGGATGTCGGGCGCGCTATGGATATTCCATATTCCAAGACCGACGCTATTTCCAAAATAATTCCCGACAGGCTTCCCGACAAGACCGTTGTGAGCATAGACGACGCTCTTGCGGCGAGCAACGATTTCAAGGCGCTTTATGACAGCGATACGGAGGTCAGAAACCTCATAGATATGAGCCGTAAGCTTGAGGGGCTTCCGAGAAATTCTTCGATGCACGCGGCGGGAGTGGTTATCGGCTCAAGACCGATTGACGAATTCGTGCCGCTTTCAAGGGCGGCGGACGGAACTCTTACGACGCAGTTTACGATGACGACTATAGAGGAGCTGGGGCTTCTTAAAATGGATTTTCTCGGACTGCGCACGCTCACCGTCATACAGAATGCGGAAAAATACATTAACAAAAGGGACGGAGTTTCTTTTGACATAAACAAAATAGACTACAACGACAGTGCGGTTCTCGACATGATAGGAAGCGGAAAATGCGAAGGCATTTTCCAGCTTGAAAGCCCCGGAATGAAAAATTTCATGAAGGAGCTTAAGCCCACCTGCCTTGAGGATATGATAGCCGGAATTTCGCTTTACCGTCCGGGCCCCATGGACTTCATACCCAAATATATAAAGGGCAAGAACAACGCCGAAACGATAAGCTATGACTGCCCCGAGCTTGAGCCGATTCTCGCGCCGACCTATGGCTGTATCGTGTATCAGGAGCAGGTAATGCAGATTGTGCGCGACCTCGCGGGCTATACGATGGGGCGGAGCGATTTGGTGCGCCGAGCCATGTCCAAGAAAAAACAGTCCGTCATGGAAAAGGAAAGAAAGAACTTTGTGTACGGCAGCGGGGAAGAGGGGGTTCCCGGCTGTGTGTCGAAGGGAATTCCCGAAAATGTAGCCTCCCATATTTACGACACTATGATGGATTTTGCCAAATACGCCTTCAACAAATCCCATGCGGCGTGCTACGCCTATGTGGCGTTCCAGACGGCGTTTCTCAAATATTACTATCCCGTCGAGTTTATGGCGGCGCTGATGTCAAGCGTTATGGACAGTGTCGGAAAGGTGTCCGCGTATATCCATACCTGCCGCCAGATGGGAATAGAAATCCTGCCGCCGGACATAAACGAGGCGGAGGGCTCGTTTAGCGTGTCCGGAAACGCAATCCGCTACGGATTGTCTGCGATAAAAAGTCTCGGACGCCCCGTCATAGAGGCGGTTGTCGAGGAGCGCAAGTCGCGCGGAAGGTACACGGACATAAAGGATTTCGTGACAAGGCTTACGGGCAGGGACATTAACAAAAGAACACTTGAAAATCTTATAAAGGCGGGCTCGTTTGACAGCTTCGGGCTTACGCGCAGGCAGATGATGCTTATGTACTCCGAAATAATGGACAGCCTGTCGCAGGAGCGCAAAAGCTCGATATCCGGTCAGATGTCGCTTTTTGATATGTTTGCGCCGGAGGATAAGCCCTCGGAGGTGCCGGTGCCCGACGTCGGGGAATACGAAAAGGACGAGCTTCTTACTTTTGAGAAGGAGGTGCTTGGCGTTTACTTAAGCGGACATCCCCTTGATGAATACAGCGAGCTCTGGAACAAAAATATCACCAATATGTGCAGCGATTTTGCGCGCGACGAGGAAAGCGGCGACGCAAAGGTACACGACGGAGACCGCGCCGTTGTGGGCGGAATCATATCCGGAATCAGGGTAAAGCCCACAAAATCAGGCAAGAGCATGGCTTATTTCAATCTTGAGGATTTGGCCGGGAACGTCGAGGTAATCGTATTTCCGAAGACATTTCAGGATTACCGCGCGGACATACAGGAGGACAGCAGGGTTTTTGTCAGGGGCAGCGTGGATTTGCCCGACATCGACAGACAGAAAAACGGCAAGCTTATCTGTAACGAGGTGATTCCGTTTGACTCGATGCGAAGGGATATATGGATAAAATTTACGGACAAGCAGGCTTATATAGACTCTGAAAAAGGACTTTACAATATTTTGCAGTCCTCCGACGGAAACGACAGGGTAATTATCTACTGCGAGGCTGAGAAAGCCAAAAAAATCCTGCCTCCGTCCATGACCGTAAAAGCGGATTCCGCGACAGTCGGAAAGCTTTGCGGGCTGTTCGGCGAAAAAAATGTCAAAGTAGTGGAAAAAGATATTGAAAAATGATAAAAACTGGCATAAAATTATGTCTGTAATAGGATAATTGGAGGTATTGAAATGGCTGAGATAAAGACAATCGGTGTTCTGACAAGCGGCGGCGACGCTCCGGGAATGAACGCCGCTATAAGGGCGGTCGTAAGGACAGGACTTGCAAAGGGACTTAAAGTAAAAGGAATCCGTAAGGGCTACAACGGACTTCTCAACGAGGAAATCATTGATATGGACGCCACAAGCGTATCGGATACAATAGACAGGGGCGGCACTATTCTTTATACCGCCAGATGTCTTGAGTTTATAGACCCCGAATATCAGAACAGGGGTGCGGAGATTTGCAGGAAGCACGGTATCGACGGGCTTGTTGTAATCGGCGGCGACGGCTCCTTTAAGGGCGCGCAGAAGCTTTCCTCTCTCGGAATAAATACCATCGGCGTTCCGGGAACAATCGACCTTGATATTGCCTGCACCGACTATACGATAGGCTTCGACACGGCGGTAAATACCGCAATGCAGGCTATTGACAAGATAAGGGATACATCGACCTCCCACGAGAGATGCTCGATAATCGAGGTTATGGGACGCAATGCGGGACATATCGCGCTCTGGTGCGGAATTGCCAACGGAGCGGAGGATATTCTTCTTCCCCGCAAGTATGATTTTAACGAGGAAAGAATCATTAACAGCATTATAGAAAATAAAAAGCGCGGCAAAAAGCATCATATCATTGTCAACGCCGAGGGAATCGGACATTCCACGGAAATGGCAATGAGGATTGAGGAGGCTACGGGCGTTGAAACGAGAGCGACCATTCTCGGACATATGCAGCGCGGCGGAAGCCCCACCTGCAAGGATCGCGTTTACGCATCAATGATGGGCTCGTTTGCGGTGGAGCTTCTCTGTGAGGGCAAGTCCAACAGGGTTGTGGCTCACCACGGCGGCGAATTTGTTGATTTTGATATTGATGAAGCTCTCGCGATGACGAAGGATGTTGGCGAGCATATGTATGAAGTCAGCAAGCTTCTCTGCAGATAGGTGACAGCGTGATTACGTCAACATCTAATGCACAGGTAAAGAATATTATCAGTCTGCTCAAAAAGTCCGGGGAGAGAAAACGCCACGGACTTTTTGTAATTGAAGGAATCCGTATGTTCGGGGAGGTTCCTTCTGAAAGCATCCGAAACGTCTACGCATCAGAGAGCTTTGCGAACGTCAATAAGGAGCTTCTTTGCAGATACCGCCATGAGGTCGTGAGGGACGATATTTTTGAAAGGATGTCGGACACAAGGACGCCGCAGGGAATTCTTGCGACTGTAAGTATGCCCGAGTATACGGTTGATGATATTGTCGGGAAAAAAGAAAATCCGCTTATAGTAGTGCTTGAAAATATTCAGGACCCCGGCAATCTGGGCACGATAATACGGACGGCGGAGGGCGCAGGAGCCGACGGGATAATAATGTCATACGATACGGTTGATATATACAATCCTAAAACGGTCCGCTCCACAATGGGCTCGCTCTGCCGTATGCCCTTTGTATACGTCAGTGACATATGCGATACGGTGCGCTCTTTGGGCGCAAAAGGAATAAATACTTGCGCGGCGCATCTTGACGGGGCAGAGGAATATTATAATATTGACTATTGTTTGCCGACGGCGGTGCTGATCGGAAACGAAGGAGGCGGGCTTACAAGCGGGCTGACGGCTGCCGCTGAAAGCAGGATAAAAATACCGATGCACGGAAAGCTTGAATCACTGAATGCCGCGGTTTCGGCTGCTGTCGTGCTGTATGAGGCGGCAAGGCAGAGAGGTCTGAAAGCACGGTAAAATAAGGCTTTTGGGGTGAGAGAAAAGTTGCCGAAGATAAAGATTTGACAAAGTCTGTTAAATCTGTTAGAATACTTTGTAACAAAATTTAATAATTTTGTAACAATTTAAGCTTTTTAAGAACTCAGCTTATTTTATTGGAGGTTAATATGAGATTCAAAAGCAGAAAGGCAGCAGTGCTCACGGTATTGGCTTTGCTACTGGTTGTGCAGGCTGTTTTCTCCGGTATTAACGCTTCCGATAGCAGGACGGTCACCGTGGCAGAGGTTCAGGGCGACAAGACAGCGGACGGTTCGGGCACCGAAGCAGCCGAAGGCAGCACACAGGGCGCGGAATCGCAGACGGAGGACAATACCGTATCAATCACCGAAGAAGAAGTAGTATCTGCTGACTTAAACGTTGTTTACAGAAGCACACTTACTTTGACAGAGGCAGTCGATAAATTTGAAGGAAATATTGACAAGGGTGATTACGACAACAAAATAGTATCTTATACCAACGAGAGGCTTTGTATTTATGAGGAGCCGGATTTTCAGTCCGAGATTCTCGGAGTTATGTACCTCGGAAGCGAGGGAGAAGTACTTGAAACAGGCAAGGAATGGAGTAAAATCACTTCCGGAGGAATTACCGGATATGTAAGAAACGTAAGCATACTTTTCGGAAAAGAGGCGGATGTCATCGCCTCCGCGCTCGGACGCAAGACAACGACTGTGGCGGACGGCGGAGCGGCGGTATATGTCGGTGCCTCACAGAATTCGGCTCAGGCGGGAACGCTTGCCGAGGGCAGCGAAATCGAGGTGCTTGACAGCGTAAACGGATTTTTCATGGTTTCGTATAACGGCGAGTACGGATATGTTCTTTCCGATGCCGTAATCGTAAATTACGGACTTGACACCGCTATTTCGATTGAGGTCGAAAAGCAGCGTCAGGAGGAGGAAGCGGCAGCGGCGGAAGCTGCCAGAAGGAAAAAGGCAGCCGAGGAAGCGGCAGCGGCAGCGGCAGCGGCAAAGCAGAACAGCTCCGTTACAACGGGAAGCGTAAGAGGAGCTTATGCAGCTACGGAGGAGGAGATTCATCTTCTTGCGGCTATCGTATACTGGGAGTCGGGCTGGGAGCCCGCGGAGGGACAGCTTGCGGTTGCCAATGTCGTGCTTAACAGAGTACTTTCCTCAAGATTTGCGCAGAATACCATTGCAAGCGTAATATACGCGCCCGGACAGTTTACGGGAGTTGCGGAGAACGGCGCTCCTTCCGCCAGATTCCAGCAGGTGCTTAACATGTCGAACGAACAGCTCAACGCAAGGGGCTGCTACGACGCAGCAGTAAAGGCGCTGTCGGGAGTGAACAACATTGATGATTACGCGTTCTTTATCAGCGTTAAAAAGGCAAACTACGGCAGATACACAAAGTACACGATAATCAACAATCACTGCTTCTATATGTTTTAAAAACTGAATTATGGAATGAGAAACCGTCTCAAAGCCTGAAAGGTGATGAGACGGTTTTTTATTATACATGGGGCAAAGATTGTTTATAGCAATGGAAAGCCCTTGTGTAAGATAGAAGCCCGGCTGTTTTTTTGCTCCTTGTGTATTTTAATTTTATATATTAAAACCCGGATGAGTGGGTATATTGACAAGCCAACCTACGTATGATACTATAAATGTGTCAGCAGGAAGTCTTGTGTGTTACTCAGACTTAAGCGATGACACCTTTGTTTGGCAGGCTGTTAGGTCTGCTTTTTTGAACGCAAAACCATCCGGTCGAATGTGTTTGTGTTCAATGTACAGGAAGGAGGAGTACAGAATGTTAATTGGTAGCGAAGTGGCAAAATGGTTTATTTTCCACAATCCGGAACTGGCGTCAGGATATATTGATGAAAATACAAAAATAAATAAGCTGGTCTACTTTTCCAATTTAATGCACCGTTGTGTTCATATGGAAAACCTCATTTCAGATGACTTTATTGCTTTCCCTAATGGTCCGGTTGTTTTTTCGATTTATAGAGATTACAGGTACAACGGCTTGAATAAGCTTCCGAAAACCCTTGCTC
>JAAVHB010000122.1 GCA_014799955.1 Butyrivibrio sp.
GGCGGGTCCGCTTCAGGTGTCCACGCTTCTTACGGGCGGCGGTGAGGTAAACATAAAATGTAACGCGATTGTTGACTTGATGGCGGCCAAGTCGCACAGCGACAGCTTAATCTGCGATGTGACGGCGGCGCCGCCGGATTACGGCAGAATCAAAAATCTTCCGGGAATTGTCGGCTACATCACGAGAGCCGGAGATACGCTTTGGAATATCGCCAAGGAATACTGCACGACGATAAAGGACATTATGGAAACCAACGGGCTTGCCTCGGAGGACATAAAGCCGGGAATGAAGCTGATAATAATCAAGAAGTGCTGACGGTTTTTTCAGCACCGAAAAAGTAGACCGAAGAATGTAAAATATGCTCCGAATGACTTGCCTGTCATGCTCTGCGCAGCAGCCGGTAAGGTTCGGGGCATATTTTTGTTTTTTAAAAAGTCGGCGAGCTTGGTAATCGGAAGAAATTGTAAGAGTATGTGTCACTTTACGCGATTTGCCAAAACATTCCGCGGCGTTTTAACTGCATTCCGAAGCATTTTTATTGTTTTACTGCGGCGGAAATGATAAAATACTTTTTCCGGGAGGTGGAAATGTGATTCGTGTTGCGGTCTGTGACGATGAAAAATATATGGCGGACGCCATAACAAAAATGACTGCGGATTTTTTTTGCGGCAAAAATATTGAAACGGTGATTGAGCGTTTTTCAAGCGGAAAAGAGTTGCTGAAATACGGCAAAACGATAGATATTCTTTTTCTTGATATTCAGATGAAGGAAATGGATGGAATGGAAACGGCAAGGACACTGCGAAGCCGGGGCTTCAAAGGCTTTCTGATTTTTATAACGATTCTGAAAGAAACAGTGTTTGAAGCTTTCGAGGTACAGGCGTATGACTATCTGGTAAAGCCTATAGATGTGAGCTGCTTTGAGAAAACAATGGAACGTCTCCTCACTTCAATGCAGAGTGCCGGGGAAGCGAATCTGCTTGTGCGGAGAGGGTGCGAGAGTCGCCTTGTGCCTTTTGATGATATAGTTTTCTGTGAAATTATCGACAAAAAGGTGTATCTGCATCTTGCGTCCCTTGAGATTATTGATTATTATGAAAGGCTTGAAAGGCTTGAAGGAAAGCTGGACGGCAGGTTTTTCAGATGCCACAGGAGTTTTTTGATAAATCTTCAATATCTCAAAAGCTATAAAAACCAAACGGCATATATGGATGGTGGAAAGCAGATACCCGTCTCTCGTCTGCGCGGCAAGGAATTTTCGGGCGTTATACTGCGGTACATGAAAGAGCGGAGGCTGTGAAGTGACGGATTATCTGGATTTTTTCAACAAATATATCATGGGCGCTGTTCAGATGCTGACGGGATTTTATTTTTATGTCAGATTCCTGAAAAGGAGAGTCGGACTTTTATATTTTGTTTTGTCCGCGCTGCTCGGAATCGTTATTATGACGGTAATCCGTTCCGGAGGGTTCGCGGAGTTTGCCGCCTATCTTATTTTTCTTGCGGCGAACGGTATTCTTTTATGCAAAGCCGATATAGCGACGGCTTTTTTATACGCGATAGTGACAGGCGAGATAATGCAGCTTTGTTACGGGATCGTCAATTCCGTACTGTGCCTTGTCTATCCGCTGATGAAATCATTTGACCGGGAGATTATCGGCAATGTGTTTATGCTGTCGGGAAATATCGCGCTGCCCGCAGCGGTTTTATGCTGTTTTATTATATATAAACATTTATCTTACGATGAAACGGAGAAAAGCCGCTACGCTCTTATGCTTATCATGCCCGCGCTGACGGTTTTTCTGGTTGGGCAGTATATCGGTCATGTGATTTACGGAAATACTATAACTACTGACGTCGCCGGAAAAATCCTGAATGCGGATCACTTTCAGATGCTGGTTGTGCAGCTTTTGGCAATGGCAAGTCTGTTCTGCATTATGTTTGCTTATAAGAAACTGCTTGAGAACTTCCGGCTGAACACAAAACTGTCGCTGCTTGAGCAGGAGGAACATTCCCTTAACCGTTATGTGGATGAAACAAAGACGCGATATGAGAAAACAAAATCATTCCGTCATGACATAAAAAACCATATGACGGTGATTAAAGAACTTCTCAAAAACGGAAACTCGCGGCAGGCGTTGGATTATATCGGAGATATGGAGAGTGCGGCTGAAGAATTTTCTTTACCGTGCTCCACGAATAATCCGGTGGCGGATATCTTGCTGGGAAATAAACTGGGAATAGCCAAAAGCATGGGCATAGACACAGCCTGTTCGCTTATTTTACCTTATCCCTGTCCTGTGCGTGACATTGATTTCGGCATTATTCTGTCAAACGCCCTGGATAACGCGATAAACGCCTGCAAAAGTATTGACGGCAGCAATGAAAAATATATCAGCGTAACCGGTAAAATACAGGGTGATTTTATTCTGATTGAAATTGAAAACAGCTTTCAGGGAAAAGCAGATTTTAAAAACGGAACGGGACTGTCAAATATAAGAGCGGTAGCAGAAAAATATGACGGAGCAATGAACGTAAGGACGCAGGGGAATACGTTAATACTCAGCGTACTGCTTATCATTCCGCAGCATCCGGAAAGCATCTCACGGCAAAACTCTTAATCTGTTTTTTCCGGCAGTCGAAAAATAAAACGGAGGGCGGTATTCTGCGTAACCCCAAAATATAAAATTGAAGGAGGAATATTTATGGCAATGCAGATCAGTGGAAATTATGATAATTCCCAAACCCATTATGCAGAGCAAGTGAAGGAAAAGCAATCTGCCAAAATGGCGGAAAAGACAAAAGAAGCAGACAAGGAAACAGAGGTGAAAGGATCACGTAAGTTGTCCGAACCGCAGGATGAATACATAAGCAGTGAAAAATCGGGTAAAGAGCCTACAGGGCTGTACAGAGTAGGTCAGGACGGGAATGGCAGCCGGAAAATCTTTTTTGATGATCCGAACAAAGCCGGACATGCAGATGGAAAGGGGCAGCCCAAGACCGACGGTAACCGTCCGGGAAAGCCTGCGGAGAAATGCGTTACGAATACGGATAAGGTTGACAGGGAAATCGAAAAGTTGAAGGAGAAAAAGCAGCAGCTGGAGCGGCAGATTCAGTCAGCCTCCGGGGATGAAAAGAAAATCCGTGAGTTGGAGAAAAAACTTGCTCAGGTAGAGAGCGAATTAAGCCGGAAGGACAATGATACATACAGACGGCAGAACGCTTATGTTTCGGAGTAAAGCGGATTAGAATCTTTTTATATTGGCAAACAGACAAAAGCCTTCAGACCGCGCGCTTTCGCGTCAGCCTGAAGGCTTAATAAGTACATTAATGGATTATCCGAATCAATCGGAAGTCTTGGAAGTCTTGCTTCCGTTTTCCTCAAACCAACTGTCAAATTTATCGTGTACTGCCTTGTAGGTGTCCTGACAAAGGTCGGGAAGCTTGCTGCCCCATGATTTGGTAGCCTGCTTGAAGCCCTTCTCGAAGGCTGCGAGCATTTTCTCCATTTTGTCCCTGTCCCCGCCTGACAAAGCCGTGGCAAAAGAAAGTATTCTGTCCGAGGTCTGGTTGGCTCCCCAATAACCGTCCTCCGCAATATCAGCCTGAGCGTTGGCGATAGCTTCTTTGTCGGTGATAAGTCCTTTTCTCAGAAGATTCTGCCATGTGGACTTGGAATTGGGATTGGCTGCACCTGCCTGCTTATACATCATTTTCTCGACAAGCTGCCTCATCTGTTCCGTACGCGCGTCGGCGTCAGCCTTGAGCTGCGCTATGATGTTTGAACGGTCACTTTTTGACATAGAAGCAATGCTCTTATAGTCGGAAGATTTCTCGTATACAACTCCTTCTTCGGCGTAAGCGTCTTTTGAAGATGCCTTTGCTTCTTCGGAAGTCTTTTTGGAGGCGTCGTCAACCGTCTTTGATATCTCTGAATACTGAGCGTCAACTGTTGTCTGGCCGGTAACTCCGTTTACCATTGTTTAATCAACTCCTTCCCTGGATTAATAAACGCGCTTTTATGCGTTTCAAAATCTATATCGGATGGGCAGGCGGAATTCTTAACAGGAAAACATAATTGTATTGCTTTTAGTACATTAAAATATTATACTGTAATTAGCAAAATACGCCAATGCTGCAAAACGGGATTGACCGGCGTGTAAATTTTCGGAGGGGCTTATGAATTACATCGGATTAAAGGCTTACGCAAAAATCAATCTGGGACTGGACGTTTTGGGGACGCTTGACAACGGCTATCACGAGGTGCGTATGATTATGCAGAGCGTGGACCTTTATGACAAGGTGGGACTGCGAAAAAACACTGACGGCAGGATAAACGTCAGTACCAATCTGCCTTTTCTTCCGGTAAACAAGGATAACCTGGTGTATAAGGCTGCGGCGCTTTTAAAAGAAGAGTTCGGGATTAAGGACGGCGTTGACATAAGCCTTTACAAATTCATTCCGGTGGCGGCGGGACTGGCGGGCGGAAGCTCAGACGCGGCGGCGGTACTGCGCGGGATGAACAGGCTGTTCAGGCTCAGGCTGAGCGTGGAGGAACTCATGGAGAGAGGCGTGAAAATCGGAGCCGACGTGCCCTACTGCGTCATGCGCGGGACGGCTCTGGCGGAGGGAATCGGCGAGAGGCTTACAAGGCTTAAACGCTGCCCGGCGTGCAAGCTTGTAATCGGCAAGCCCGCAGTCAGCGTATCCACCAAGTATGTGTACGACAGGCTTATCCTTGATGAGAACACAAAGCATCCCGACATTGACGGCATCATTGACGGAATAAATAACGGAAGCATATACGAGATTGCGGACAGACTCGGCAACGTGCTTGAGAGCGTTACCGAAAACGCGTATCCCGTTATTGGCGAGCTGAAGGCGGAAATGAAGAAAATGGGTGCGCTTAACGCGATTATGAGCGGAAGCGGTCCCACGGTATTCGGCATTTTTGACGACGCGGAGAAGGCAGAGGCGTGCAACGGGGTTCTGAAAAAGAGCGGACTTACAAAAACCTCGTATGTTGTGGGCCTTGCAAACGGAGGAACGGAATGATAGCGGAGATTAATTTTGTAGACAAGGGGGAAGGCGTATCCTTAAGGGATATGGTATATTTTGAACTAAAGGATGCGATAATGAGGGGGGAGCTTGCGCCCGGACTGCGCCTTATGGAGATTCCGATAGCGGAGAAGCTGGGAGTGAGCCGCACTCCCGTCAGGGAGGCGATAAAACGGCTTGAGGAGGACGGACTTGTCATAATAACGCCGGGCTGCGGGGCAAAAGTGTCGGGAATACGCGGCAAGGACGTTACGGATGCGCTGGAGGTGCGCATCGTCGTGGAAACAATGGCGGTCAGGCTTGCGGCAAAAAATATCGGCGCAAAGCAGATTGACGAGCTTAAGAGCATTAACAACGAAATGCGGCGTGCGGTCAGGGAAAAAAATACCGCGGCGTTTTCCCTGAGCGACAGCAGGCTTCACCGCGCGATATGCGAAGCGGCGGGCAACAAGGTGCTTCTTAAGGTTATGCATGAGCTTGAAACCCTTGTGTTAAGATACAGGGTGGAGTATATTAAAAGCATTGCTTCATATAACGATATTATTGACGAGCATGACGCCATAATCAAGGCGGTCGCGGCGGGAGACGCGGAAATGGCGGCGAAGCTTGTGACCTCGCATATTACGCGGCAGAAGGACTGCATCTGTGAAATAATTAAGCACAAGGACGTATAAAGCCATAAAGAACGGTAATAATTTCCAATATAAAATTTAAATGCCATTTTCTGGCGGAGACGGAGATTATTATGAAAAAAGTTTTTATCGGTGTTTTGCTTATGGCTGCCCTGGCGGCGCTCGGTACATATTTTTACAAGGGAACGGACGAATATAAGACACAAAAGGAGATTGCCGAAAATATAATACGTTTTCACGTGCGCGCAAACAGCGACAGCGAGGAAGACCAGAGCCTTAAGCTCGCGGTCAAGGACGCGGTTGTGCTTTTTCTTAAAGATGAGCTTTCGGACGCAAATAACCTTGACGAAGCAAGGAATATTTTATATGATGACATAGACCGAATCGAAGAAATCGCGCGCGGTGTAATCGGGGACAGGGGATATGAATATAATGTGAATGTGTACTTTGAAAAGGCGTATTTTCCGATGAAGGTGTACGGCGATATGAGCTTCCCTCCGGGTGAATACGAGGCGTTTCGGGTAGACATAGGCGGCGCTGAGGGCAAAAACTGGTGGTGCGTGCTTTTTCCCCCGCTATGCTTTGTTGACTCCTCATATTCGGTGGTTCCCGACGAAACGAAGGAGCAGTTTAAGAATGTTCTTTCGGAGGGCGCGTACGAAGCGGTTACGCTCCGCGATTTGGATGAAAACAGTTACAGAATAAGGTTTAAGTTTCTTAAATTTCTGAATAAATTTTTTGAGTAGAAAGCAGGTAAAAAAATATGGCAAAGATTAAAGCGGCGGTTCTGTTCGGCGGGCAGTCGTCGGAGCATGAGGTGTCATGCGTTTCGGCGGTCAATATTATAAAAAGCATGGACGCGGCTAAATACGAAACCGTGATTGTCGGGATAACCAAGGACGGCAGATGGCTCAAGACGGATTCGGTTGAGGATATCGAAAACGGACGTTGGAAGGAGAGCCGTACAACGGTGATTCTTTCGCCGGACAGGAGCCACGGCGGACTGGTGGAGATTACGGACGGAAGCTGCAAAAATATTCCGGTGGATGTTGTTTTTCCGGTGCTGCACGGTCTTTACGGCGAGGACGGAACCGTTCAGGGTATTCTGGAGCTTGCGGGAATTCCGTATGTGGGCTGCGGAGTCGTGGCGTCGGCTGTTTCCATGGATAAGCTTTTTACCAAAATAATAGTTGATTCGATAGGCGGGATACGTCAGGCAAAATACATCTCGTTCAGAAGATACGAGCTTAAGGATATGCCGGGCTGTGTTTCAAAGGTCGAGAGCGTACATAAATATCCGGTTTTCATAAAGCCCGTAAACGCAGGCTCGTCAAGGGGCGTGAGCAGGGCAGACAACAGGGCGGAACTTGAAGAGGGACTTCTTCTGGCGGCGTCCCACGACGAAAAAATTCTTGTCGAGGAGACAATAATCGGACGCGAGGTTGAGTGCGCGGTGTTTGGCGGCATGGAGCCCGAGGCTTCGGGTGTGGGCGAGGTGCTTGCCGCGGGCGAGGCGGCTTTTTACGATTACGACGCAAAATACAACAACGCCGACTCCAAAACCGACGTAAATCCGAATCTTCCCGATGGCTGTGAGGAGGAAATCCGAAGGACGGCGGTTGAAATCTTCAAGGCGGTGGACGGCTTCGGGCTTGCGAGAGTGGATTTTTTCATAGAAAACGGAACCAATCAGGTTGTTTTTAACGAATTGAATACCATGCCGGGCTTTACGTCAATAAGCATGTATCCCATGCTCTGGGAGGCAAGGGGAACTGACAAGGGGACACTGGTGGATAAGCTGATACAGACGGCTTTTGACAGACATAAGTAGGGATAAAAAATGAACAAAAAAGTATGTATTAAGATATCGGGACTTCACAGCATGGAGGATACCGAAGCGGACGAGGCGATTGAGGTAATCAATATCGGCTCGTATTACAGGCGCGGCGGCAAGCATTATGTGCGCTATGAGGAGCCCACCGAGAATTCCTCCGTCGTGAATGTGAATCTTTTAAAAATATCGGACAATGAAATAGAGCTTATAGCCAAGGGACGTACGGGAACCCATATGATTTTTACCATGGGCAAAAAAAATATGACCTATTATTCCACTCCTTTCGGCGGAATGAATATAGGAATCGATACTTACGACGTCAACGTGAATGAGGAGGAAAAGCTTATCACGGTTGATATATATTACGGCATGGAGCTGAATCTCGATTATGTGGCGGAGTGCCATGTACATATGGAAATTGAGTCACTGGAGGACTAGTATACATGCCGTTTGCGCAAAACGGTTATTGAATATAAGAAGGAGATGCACTGATGGAAGGATACACTGAGATAAAGCGGGAATTTCTTGTTGGAGAAAGGGCTTTGTTTCATTCAAAAAACCTGAGGATATACGATACGATTTTTGATAACGGGGAATCCCCGCTTAAGGAAAGCCGTAATATCGAGCTGTACGGGAGTATGTTCAAATGGAAATATCCGCTTTGGTATTGCAGGGATATAAAGCTTGATAACTGTACGCTTTTTGAGATGGCGCGCGCCGGAATCTGGTATACGGACAACATATCCGTGGAGAATACAATGATTGAGGCGCCAAAGAATTTCAGACGGTGCCGGAACGTCGTTCTGCGCGGTGTGAATTTTTACAATGCGCAGGAAACGCTCTGGAGCTGCGACGGCGTGACGATGGAAAACGTAAATGCCAGGGGCGATTATTTCGCGATGAACACCGACAATATGAAAATAAGTAATTTTGAGCTGTTGGGAAATTATTCCTTTGACGGGAGCCGCAACATAGAGATGAGAAATTCGAGGCTTATTTCCAAAGACGCGTTCTGGAATGCCGAGAACGTAACGGTGTACGATTCGTTTATTTCCGGAGAATATCTGGGCTGGAACGCAAAGAATCTTACCCTTGTGAACTGTACCATTGAAAGCCTTCAGGGGCTTTGCTATATAGACAATCTTGTGATGAAAAACTGCAGGCTCATCAATACGACGCTTGCCTTTGAGTATTCCTCGGTGGATGCCGAGATTAACGGAAGGATTGACAGTGTTCTGAATCCCTCGGAGGGTAAAATAAAGGCGGACTATATAGGCAGGCTTATTCTGGAAAAGGATTTGGTTGATACGGGCAAAACAAAAATACTGTGCAGCGACGTTGCGGAAACAGAGGATATAAGCCCGTGGAGAAAGGACAGTTAAGCTATGAAATACGATTTTGACACTCCTGTGGACAGGCGAGGTACGGATTCGTATAAATGGGACATAAAGGACGGCGAGCTGCCTATGTGGGTAGCCGACATGGATTTTAAGACGGCGCCTGAGATAACAGCCGCGATTCAGAAAAGGGCGGCACACGGCGTTTACGGTTATTCCGTTGTTCCCGACGAGTGGTATGACGCGGTAATCAACTGGTGGAAGAACCGCCATTCTTTTGTGATAGAAAAGGAATGGCTTATTTTCTGTACCGGAGTTGTACCGGCGATTTCGAGCGCGGTGCGCAAGCTTACCACGGTTGCCGAGAATGTAGCGGTGCTTTCTCCGGTATACAATATTTTCTATAATTCTATTGTAAACAACGGGCGCAGGGTACTTGAATGCCCGCTCTCGTACCGTGACGGAATATACGGTATTGACTGGGACGCTCTGGAAAAGGCGCTTTCTGAGCCGCAGACCACAATGCTCATATTCTGCAATCCCCATAATCCCGTCGGCAAAATCTGGGACAGGGATACCTTGATCCGTGTGGGCGAGATGTGCAGCAGAAATCATGTTACGGTAATTTCCGATGAGATTCACTGCGATTTGACTGACCCTGGGTGCGGATACATCCCATTCGCGTCGGCGTCCGAGGTTTGCAAAAGCATAAGCGTGACCTGTGTCGCGCCCACCAAATGCTTTAACATGGCGGGCTTGCAGACGGCGGCGGTCATAGTGCCCGACGGGGCTCTGCGAAGCAGGGTGAACCGCGGGCTTAATACCGACGAGGTTGCCGAGCCGGGGGCGTTCGCGATTCCGGCGGCGGTTGCGGCGTTTAACGAGGGGGAGCAGTGGCTTGACGAGCTGCGGGAGTATATTTTCGGTAACAAGCAGCGCGTTAAGGAGTTTGTGGAGACGGAGCTTCCCAAGGTGCGCCTTGTTCCGTCGGAGGCGACATATCTTCTGTGGCTCGACTGCGGCGCGTTTGCAGAGCACAGGGCAAAGGAGCTTGCGCATTTTATCCGCGAGAGCACCGGACTTTATCTGTCGGCGGGAAACCAGTACGGACTTGGCGGCGACAGCTTTCTGAGGCTGAATATCGCGTGTCCGAGGCAGGTGCTTGAGGACGGACTTTACAGGCTTAAGAACGGGATACAGAATTTTAAATAAACAAAAAACAAAGGAAGAAACTTATGATTTTAAAAGCGATTATTTTCATGGTACTGATAACCGCTGCGGCGACCGCGGCGGGAATTGCGGTGCGCAAGCTTATGAAGGGTAAGAAAAAGGCTGCCCGTAACGCGATACTTGTTTTTGTCGCGCTTGTAGGCTTTACGGGGATTAATTTTGTCGGCGGCTACATGATTGCCCCGGCGTGCTTTTTGATGGATTCCCCGGATGAAGAGGCGCATCAAGAGGTCGAAGGGCTTGACTTTGCGAAGGCGCTTTCAATTGACGGGAGGGCGGGCAAAATGTCCGGCTGGATTATGGAGAGCGGCGATAACAACGCTCCGTTGGTTATTTATTTCGGCGGAAACAAGGAATGCTCGGCGCTGAGAATGAAGTATCTGTCAGAGGACAGATACAGAGATGTTTTTGACGGCTTTGATTTTGCCTGTGTGGATTATCCCGGCTACTGTGACAGCGAGGGAGTTGCCGGAGCGAAAAGCTTCAAGCAGTACGGTCTTGATGTGTACGATTATCTGACAAAGGAGCGCGGGTCCGATTGCGTGTACATAATGGGTTACAGTATCGGTACGGGCGTAGCCAATTACGTCGCGTCAAAGAGAGCGTGCGACGGACTGATTCTTTTAGCTCCGTACGGCAACGGCAGCGATTTATACAATACCGTGTGCAATATTTTTCACGGACCGCTGAATGTGCTTGTGGGCTTTAAGATGGATTCGGATGACTATGCAAAAAGTATTGAACTCAAGCCGCTTATTCTGGCGGCGGGCGAGGATGAGGTGATTCCGTGGGAGTGCGCAAAAAGGCTCTCGGGCAATTATCCGAACGGCGCGGATTTTGTGCTGATAGACGGCATAGGTCATTCAAATATATGGACGAATGAGCAGGCTCTTGAACTGATAAAAGAATATATAAAGGAGTGATAAGAATTATGAAGGTCTTGATGATTAACGGAAGTCCTCACAAGGAGGGAAATACATACATTGCGCTGCGCGAAATGGAGAAAATTTTCCGTGAAGAGGGAGTCGAGAGCGAAATCCTGCATATCGGGAACATGGATATCCGAGGCTGTATTGCCTGCGGCTCATGTATGAAAAACGGTAAATGCGTGTTTGACGATATTGTAAACGAAGCGGCTCCTAAGTTCGCGGAATGCGACGGATTTGTGGCGGCAAGTCCCGTGTATTACGCCTCCGCAAACGCCACACTGATAGCGTTTTTAGACAGACTTTTTTACAGCGCGCATGTTGATAAGACGATGAAGGTGGGCGCAAGCGTTGTTGCCGCGCGCCGCGGCGGGCTGTCGGCGACATTTGACGAGCTTAACAAGTATTTCACTATCGCGGGTATGCCAATCGCCTCAAGCCAATACTGGAACAGCATTCACGGAAGAGTGGCAGGAGAAGCGGCACAGGACGGAGAAGGACTGCAGACCATGCGCACCCTTGCGAGGAACATGGTATTTCTCATGAAGAGCATCGCGCTCGGCAAGGAAAAGTTCGGGCTTCCCGAAAAGGAAGAATTTTGCAGAACTAATTTTATAAGATAGGGAAAATAAACGGGGACGCCTTCATATACTGAAGCGTCCCTGACTGATTATTTCTTTTTGGATTTTTTTGAGGCTTCGCCCTTTGAGGCGGCCTGCGCGTCTGCGGCTTTCTGCGCGAGCTTTGCGCGGAAGCCTTTTTTCTTCGGCATCGGCGCGACCTTGCCGCGTGTGCTTATAATCTCGGTTATATAAATTCCGCTTACCTTGGCTTTAATCTCGCTTTTGAGCGGAATGCTGTCAAATATTTTGACGTCCGCGATAAGCGTCATGACTTTGGGGCCGATTTTCGCCTTGACGAGGGGCATTTTTGCCATCCTCATATATTTGGGAACCTGGTCCATGACTACCTTGGGCAGATTCGCATCCTTAAGCTTCATTCTTTTTTTATCAATGATCAGCATCGAGAGGGTTTGGGATGCGGCCTCAATGTCCGCCTGAGAAGCCTCCTGCTTCTTCTGCATCTTGCTTCCGACAATAATCAAAACTATAAAAAGAACGAGAATTACGCCGACGACAATCAGAATTATTTTGACGGGTAACGGCATTGTGAATAACGGCATCAGTAACGGTAACTGCATCGTTATGTCCTCCTCTTTTATTTCTGCGGGCAACGAGCCAAGTGACTGCTTGCAGGCATTTGGCGACTGCCGCGAGAGTCAAATACTCCGCAGCCTGCTGCGCTGCGAGTTTGACGCCCCGTCAGCTTGCTGCGGGGTATTTGACTTGTATCAAGATTTATTGTAACATTTTTTTATAAAATTGCAAATAATAAATTTATGGTGTATACTGTCTATAGAAAACAACGGACACGGAGATTCAGGAATGATTAGATTGATTTTGGTGGGGCTTTTTCTGCTGATATATTTCATATGCAGTCTGCCGATATTTCTCGCGGAGCTTGTTATCGGCAAAATCAACAGGCGCGCCCGCGACATCAGTTCGCTGCGTATAGTGCAGTTCGGCTTTAAGGGCATACTGTTTTTTTCGGGCACAAAGACTACCGTAATAGGCTTAGAGAATATACCGAAGGATGAGGCGGTGCTTTTCGTGGGCAATCACAGGAGTTATTTTGACGTGATAATCTCGTATTCGATGATGCCGAATCTTACGGGCTATGTTGCCAAAAAGGAGATTGAGAAGGTTCCGATTTTGAGCACATGGATGCGATTTGTGTACTGTCTTTTCCTTGACCGTGACAATGTCAAGGAAGGTCTCAAAACCGTTCTCAAGGGAATTGAATATATTAAGAACGGCATTTCCGTGACTGTTTTTCCTGAGGGGACGCGCAACAAGGAGCCTGACGGGGTGGCGCCCTTCAAGGAGGGAAGCCTTAAGTTTGCCGAGAAGTCGGGATGCAAAATCGTACCAATCGTACAGAACAACACCGAGGCGTGCATGGAGAACCAGGCGCCGCGGATTAAAAAGGCACACACTGTCATTGAGTTTTGCGAGCCGATTGATATAAAAACTCTCGACAGCGAGCAAAGGAAGTTTCTCGGCAGCTATGTGCATGATATAATTGAGAAAAAATATGAGGAAAATAAGAAGTTAGTGTAAGCGGGAGGAATACGGATGGGAAAAAGCATAAGTTTTGATATTGCCGCGCTTATTTTGCTGGTTGTTCTTGTGATTTCACGTACTTCAAGCAAAATGACGCACGACAGGTCCAATCGAATATTTCTTATTATTATAATGACCGCAATTGCCTCGACCTTGTTTGATATTGCTTCGGTCTGCTTTGACGGCAGGCAGATTGGCAATTTGGTCGTAGTTTATATGGCTCATGCCGGGTATCTTGTTACTCACGTTCTTACCGTGCCGCTGTGCCTGCTTTTTGTAATCAGTCTGACCGACACATGGCATAAACTGCGCAGGAATATCGCGCTTCAGATTTTAATGGCTATGCCCCTTGCGGTAGTGCTGACTGCTTTTGTTATTAATCCGTTCAATCATATTATGTTTTCGGTTGAGAACGGCTATATAAGGGGACCGATGTTCAGTTTGATGTATGCGGTTACGGTTATGTATGTTATTTTTGTCATTACATATATTATCAGGTACCGTAAATTATTCAGACTGAGAAATATTATCGCGGTCAGCGCGGTCATTCCTATTGACATTGCCGCAATGTTAATCCAGCTTTTTATTCCTTCGGCGCTGATAGAAATGTTTTTTAACGCAATCGGACTGCTGATTATGAGCTTCGGACTTCAACGGCCTGAGGATTATGTCGATACGTCTACCAACCTTATGAAACTCAGCGCCTACAGCCATGATATGAAGCGTTCGTTTTACAATGACAAGCATATGTATATTGTCATGCTCAATATTGCCAATTACCAGACCGTCAGGCTGATGCTGGGATTCGATTCCACAATGGAGATGCTGCGAACAGTTGCCGATACGGTTCGCAGGCTTAACAAAAAAATGCACGGCTACGCCGACTTGTACTATCTTGAAGGCGGCAGGTTCCGAATGGTTTTCCGTGAAGAAAATCGGGATAAGGCCGAGACGATAGCGGATATGCTGAATCAGGAATTAAAAAAGCCAATCAACATTAACGGCTTGAACATCGGTCTGGTGCCATTTATCATATTGGCGCACTGTCCTGATGAAATCAAGGATTTTAAAGCGCTTATGTCGTTCGGAACGGATTTTCATGACAGAAATTATTACACCGGACAGGTTATGTACGCAGGCAAGCTTTATAACGGGAATCAGCTCGACATTAAGAACAATATTGACAGAATTATTGAACAGGCGCTTAAGGACGGTAGCTTTCAGGTTTATTACCAACCTATTTATTCGACAGGGCACGGCAGAATCGTATCCGCTGAGGCACTGCTCCGATTGTATGATTCACAGCTGGGCTTTATATCGCCCGAGATTCTGGTTGCCGCTGCCGAGAAAAGCGGCGCGATTCATCGGATAGGAGCGTTTGTTTTCGAGAAGGTCTGCCAGTTTATTGCCAGTGACGATTTTGACAAACTGGGCTTGGACTACATAGAAGTTAATCTGTCCGTGGTACAGCTTATGAATGTTGATTTGGCGGACGATTTGCTTTCCATCATGAAAAAATACAATGTTTCTCCGGATAAAATCAACCTTGAAATCACGGAAAGCGCCGCTGCCTATGAACAGCAGGTAATGGCGGATAACCTTGAAAGGCTTACAAGCGCGGGACTCAGCTTATCTTTGGACGATTACGGCACGGGCTACTCCAACATAAAGCGCGTCATTCAGCTGCCTTTAAGAATCATCAAGCTTGACAAAACCTTCGTGGATGAAACAACAAATCCGAAAATGTGGATTGTTATAAAAAATACGGTTAAAATGTTAAAAGACATGAATATGGAGATTGTTGTGGAAGGCGTTGAAACGCAGGAGGCTCTGGATGTATTTTCGAGTTTGCAGTGTGATTTCATTCAGGGATATTTCTTCTCAAAGCCGATTCCCAGAAAAGATTTTGTTAAATTCATATCAAATGCAAACGGAAGAGCTTAAAACCGGGGAATATAAAGATATCGCATCATTTCCCGTCCACCCCTTGACAAATCTCTTCCTTAACGCTACAATACCTTTAATTGATTAAAGACCATGAAGGAGACAGTAGTTCATTCCGAACGCTATAGAGAGCCGCGGGTGCTGGAAAGCGGTGTCAGTAGGGATGAAACGAATATCACTCCGGAGTCGCTGACCGAAAGCCGCCGCGCGGCACGCGAGTAGGAAATGCCGGGATTCTCCCGTTACAGAGGACGCATATGCTGGTATGCCGATGACGCTGCGACGCGCAGCCTTTACTGATGTTTGGAATAATCAGGCCTCTGCCATCATTGGCAGAGGTTTTTTGTATATTTTGGGTATACCGTTATGCGCAAAAATAAAGAAAGGAATTATCATTCATGTACGAGAAAGTGTCAACAGACCTAAAATTCGTTGAGAGAGAAAAGCATGTGGAGCAGTTCTGGAAGGACAACCGCATCTTTGAAAAGAGCATGAAAATGCGTGAAAACTGTCCGACCTACACATTTTATGACGGACCGCCCACGGCAAACGGCAAGCCCCATATCGGGCATGTGCTTACAAGAGTTATAAAGGACATGATTCCCCGCTACAGAACCATGAAGGGCTATATGGTTCCGCGAAAGGCGGGCTGGGATACCCACGGGCTTCCGGTTGAGCTTGAGGTTGAAAAAAAGCTCGGGCTTGACGGCAAGGAGCAGATTGAGGAATACGGGCTTGAGCCCTTCATCGGCTTTTGCAAGGAAAGCGTATGGAAATATAAGGGAATGTGGGAGGATTTTTCGGGAACCGTCGGTTTCTGGGCGGATATGGAAAACCCCTATGTTACCTATGAGAATGATTATATAGAGTCCGAATGGTGGGCGCTTAAGGAAATATGGAATAAAGGGCTGCTTTACAAGGGCTTTAAGATTGTGCCCTACTGCCCGCGCTGCGGAACGCCGCTTTCGTCGCACGAGGTTGCGCAGGGCTATAAAAGCGTTAAAGAACGCTCGGCAGTGGTGCGCTTTAAGGCGATAGGAGAGGATGCGTATTTTCTCGCGTGGACGACGACGCCGTGGACGCTCCCGTCCAATACTGCGCTGTGCGTAAATCCGAACGAAACCTACTGCAAGGTTAAGGCGGCGGACGGATATACTTATTATATGGCGGAAGCGCTTCTTGACACTGTGCTCGGAAAGCTCGGAGACGAGGAAACTAAGGCTTACGAGGTGCTTGAACGCTATGTCGGCAAGGAACTTGAGGGAAAAGAATACGAACCGCTCTTTGAATGCGCGGGGCTTGCTGCCGAAAAGCAGAACAAAAAGGCTCATTTCGTGACCTCCGACACCTATGTAACGATGTCTGACGGTACCGGAATCGTCCATATCGCTCCGGCATTCGGTGAGGACGACGCGAGAATCGGGCGTACCTATGACCTTCCGTTCATTCAGTTTGTTGACGGCAAGGGCAATATGACGCAGGAAACGCCGTACGCGGGAATTTTTGTTAAAAAAGCGGACCCGGAGATATTAAAGGATCTGGAGGAGCAGGGAAAGCTTTTCGATGCTCCCGGATTCGAGCATGACTACCCGTTCTGTTGGAGATGCGACACGCCGCTTATCTATTATGCGCGTGAATCGTGGTTCATAAAAATGACGGCGGTCAAGGACGACCTTATCCGCAATAACAATACAATCAACTGGATTCCCGAAACTATAGGCACCGGACGCTTCGGTTCA